>JBFJWR010000051.1:0-12385 GCA_041623535.1 Pseudomonadales bacterium | reverse complement strand
CTTTATTGATGATTCTAAATTGTCCCGCTCACGACCACAGTTCAGCCCGGACGCATTCAGTGGTAACGTGATTTTCTGCCGTCAGGCACCCCAGCAACCGTGGAGGCACCGTGCACGAGATCACTTTCCAGGCGAACACCTATGACTACCTGGTCGTCGGCGGCGGCTCTGCAGGATGCGTGCTGGCGAACCGGCTGAGCGCCGACGGCAAACACACCGTCTGCCTGCTGGAAGCCGGGCCCGATGACACCAGCCCGCTGATCCACATGCCGGCCGGCTTTCCCGGCACCATGTTCAGCAAGACCATCAACTGGCTGTACCAGACCGCGCCCGAACCACAACTGGGCCAGCGCGAACTCTTCTGGCCGCGCGGCAAGACCCTGGGGGGCAGCAGTTCCATCAACGCCATGGTGTACAACCGTGGCAATCCGCAGGATTACGACGACTGGGCAGATCAGGGCTGCCAGGGCTGGGCCTGGAAAGATGTACTGCCCTTGTTCAGGGCCGTGGAGGACAATCAGCACGGCGCCTCGGAACTGCATGGCACCGGCGGCGAGCTGAGTGTCTCGGACCTGCGCGACCCGCATCCGCTCACCAGGGCTTACGTGGCCGCCGGCATGGAAGCAGGTTTCACGTACAACACGGACTTCAATGGCCGGCAACAGGATGGCGTCGGCATCTACCAGGTCACGCAACGCGACGGGCAGCGTTGCTCTTCCGCGACGGCGTTCCTCCCCGAGGATGTGCGCAAGCGTCCCAACCTGCACATCCTGACCAACGCCCATGTAACCCGGATCACCTTTGCGAACAAGCGCGCCAGTGGTGTCTGCTACCAGCAGGGTGGGCAGACCCGCATCGCCGGCTGTCGCCGCGAAGTCATTCTCTGCGGCGGTGCGATCAACTCGCCACAACTGCTGCAGTTGTCCGGGGTGGGTTCGCCCGCCGAACTCAGCGCCATGGGCCTGCCCGTCGTGCATGACCTGCCGGCCGTGGGCCGCAACCTGCAGGACCACCTCGACATCGTACTGGTATGGAAACTGGCCCGCTGGGTGGGCGTCAGCCATACCCCGGATTTCATGGTGCGCGCGCTCCCCGACATGGTGCGCTATCTGCGCGAACGCCGCGGCATCCTGACCAGCAATTTCGCCGAGGGTGGCGGCTACCTCAAGACCCGCCCCGAAGAGACGCGACCGGATATCCAGTTGCACTTCGTCATCGCACCGCTGAAGGATCATGGTCGCCAGCTGGTGCCCTTCCACGGCATGAGCCTGCACGTGTGCAACCTGCGCCCGGCCAGTCGCGGAAGAATCTCCCTGGCCTCCGCAAACCCGTTGGCTCCGGCGCGCATCGAAGCCAACTACCTGCAGGTGACCGATGACCTGGTACGCATGCGGGAAGGCGTCAAGCTGGCACGGACGATCTTCGAACAGCCATCGCTACAACCCTATATACGCACCGAGGACACGCCGGGGCCCGGCTGCCAGACAGACGCCGAGATTGAACAGTTCATCCGCGACAAGGCAGAAACTGTCTACCATCCGGTCGGCACCTGCCGGATGGGGGTGGACGAAGAAGCCGTGGTTGATCCCAGCCTGCGCGTACGCGGACTGGAAGGCCTGCGGGTGGCGGATGCTTCCATCATGCCGACCCTGGTGGGCGGCAACACCAATGCACCCTGCATCATGATTGGTGAAAAATGCGCGCGCATGATCCTGCAGGACCAGGGCGCAACACAAACCGCGTCCGGCACGCCGGCCGCACCGACAGCGCGCAAGCCACGCAGAAAGAAAAAGAAAGCCGCCACAACGCCCTGATAGCAGTCCTGGCGGCTACTGGCCGGCCGGCTGCGAAGCCCGTGGCGACGGCTACACTGTGCATCTGCACCCGCTGATGGAGTATGCCATGACCCCGCTCTCGCCCACCGAACATCGCGGCTTCCGGGAGCTGTATCTCGCGCTACAGACGCTGCAGGATCACTGGGGTGAACTCGCCGAATTCATCGACAACGAAGCGGTATCGGAATCGCTGCGCTTCGGCACGCACCGGGCCGGCGGCCTGTTGCGCGAACTGCGCCCGGCGACGGAAGCACATGGCGTGTATGGCGGACCCGGCGCACTGGGAGCCGGCAAGGTTGCCGCACTGGCGCAGAGCTGGTTACGCGATCCGTTCCTGGACCAAAATCAGGCCGCCCGCACGGCCATCCTGAACGCCTGCCACATTGCCAACCTGCTTGCCTACCTGGCAGCGGCCGCCGAAAAGCGCAAAGACACCGAGCGTGCGCGCCTGTTCAAAACATGGTCCGGTCGTTTCGATGACCTGGCGGGCAAAGTACGCGACGCGGTCTGCGCCATGGCCGCAGAAGAGACCTGCGTGGAGCCGGTCAGTCGCGGCCCGTTGGGACGTCTCGCCGAACGCCTGGCTGCGACCGCCGGCAACTTCGTGGAAGCATCCGACCAGCGCTGGGGCAAAGCGCAGAAAGAGCGCCTGTAAGCCCAAGCCGCGCGGCGCTGACCGTTGAGCGGTCAGGCCACCACGTAGCCAGCCGTTATAGCTGGCGAACCCGCATTACGGCGCCCTGCCGCTGTTCGATCCCGGACCATTCCCCTGCCCCGGATTTCCCGCCGGCGTGGCCGCGCAGGCGCGATTGCCGGGCAGTTCCGATGACAGGCAGATCTGGCCGATCTTGCCGCTTTCAATTTCATCCGGCGTCCAGGGCCAGCGCACCCACTGCTTCTCCGCGTAGGCGCGGGTCAGGTCCGCATAGTGCGGCGATGCGGGGTCAGTCGCCTGGCTATAGGTGATGAACCCGTCAGCCAGCGGTTTCCCGTTTTCATCCCAGGTTACCGTCTGCACGTAGCTGTTGCCGTAGGTGACGTTGTACCCACCCTCGCGCAAGGCGTGACTGACCGCGATGGTGAACGCGCCTTCGAAGCCCTCACCACCAAACACCGGGATTTTTTCCGAGAGTGCATCGTGGATGCCGGAGAACTGCAGTCCCCGCGTCGGCGTATCCATGTCGAATCCGGCCTTGCGGACCCGCTCCACGGCGACACCCAGGGCCTCCTGCACTTCGGGATTCAGCACGTTCAGATCACGCGGCGTATTGACCGGGTCGGCAGTGCTGAACCCGGTCTGCCAGATCGGGCCGCTGGCGCTGTTCACACCGCGCCAGAACTCGCGCCAGACATGGCCGCCGCGGTCATCCAGGTTGTTCTGCGTCGACCAGCTGCCGAGCACGGCACAGGCCTCACTCACATCCACCGGGCCATTGCGGGTCAGCGAGTTGCCCTGACCGACGGCGCAGATGCTGCCGACCACGTCGTCCCGTGCCAGTTGCGCGCTGAACACCTGGCTGGACAGCACCACTTCCTGCAATTGCCTGGTATCACGGAATTTGGGCTCGGGATCGCCGGTGATGTCCTGATCACTGCCATCGAGACGCCGCAGCACGTTGAGCATGCACAGGCGCGTGCGCAGGCTGCGTGCCGACTCTTCGTCACCGATGATGCGTGCATAGCCGGTGATCGGCTGCGCAGGATTGGTCAGCCAGTAACTGTCATTACAGTTGTGCACCCAGTCGCTGCGCAACAGCATAGGCAGGTTGGACGGCCCGAAAATACCCGGAGCCGGCGCATCCTCGTCGGTATCCCATTCGCATTCGCTGCGCGACCCATCCAGCATCGGCAAGCCGGGAACGACCTGCGCCAGCGCCGTGCCGGAAGGCTGCGCAGAACAGGCCTGCACCTTGCCGTCCGGCACGTTCGGCACCACGGTCACGTCCCCGTAGTAAGCCGGACCATTGGGTCCGGTTGCCACGGTATTGACCCACGGCACGCCGAGTACGGTCTTATGCAACTCGATGAATTCATCCAGGCTTTTGGCCTTGTTCCAGCGGAAAAACTGGTTCATCAGGCGGTCGTTTTCCGCATTGGCATCGCGCAGCGTGTAGCCCACGCCGTTTTCCCACGCAAACAGTTTGACGCCGTTGACGGTCGCCACCGAATCAAGCATCGGGCCGTAGTGCGTGCGATACAGCGTACGTGTCACGCTGCCTTCCCCCTTCACCTCGATGGTGTGGGTGGTGGCCTGCATGTCGCGCAGTTCACCGTCGTAAAAATACTGCGTCGGATTGGTCGGATTCAGTTTCAGTTCGTAAAACGTGAACCGGTAAGCACTGGAAACCGTGTGGCTCCAGGCGAAGTGCTCGTTAAAGCCGATCAGCGCGGCAGGCACCGCGTACAGGGATGCGCCCATCATGTTGAACTTGCCCGGAATGGTCATGTGCGCCAGCCACAGGCGCTCGGGACCTTCCCACGGGAAGTGCGGGTTCACGAACAACATCGACTGCCCGGTGCGGGTGGCCTCGCGACCCAGTGCATACATGTTGGACCCGATGGGCAACGGCTCGGCAAACGGAATCTGGTCGCGGTTCTCACGCATCAGATCGATCATCTGCTCCAGCGGCATGGACTGCGAGCCACTGACGCCACCGGCGGCGGGAGGCTGGGCGCTGCCGATCTGCGCCATGAACACCGAGGAACTGGCGAGCAGCGACAGGCGGTAGTAACGCACGTACATATCGCGCGTGGTGATCTCGGTGACCCAGGGTTCATCGCGGCAGGATGCATGCCGGCCCGGATGCTTGCCGGCCTTGATTTCACGCACGTAGCGGCTGTAGCCCTCGGCATAACCTTCCGAGGCATAAACGGCTTCGATATCCGAGGCCGCGCGAATACGGTCGATGTCTTCCTCACGGAGAAGATGCTTCCAGAAGAAGTCCGAATCCACGTTGCCGGCCCGCGCACCATTGGCACGTATACCCCAACTGCCGTCCCGGCCGAAAAACTTCGCGCGTTCACTGCGCAGGGTCACGAACTCATCGGCGATCAGGCAGAGATTATCTTCCGCCTGCGCATAACCGTAGCCATAGCCGATGCCGCGATATCCCGGCGCCTCGATATGCGGAATCCCCATGGCGGTTCGCGTTACCTTGGCTTCGTAAGCAAGGTGGCCGGCAAGGGTGTTCATGGATAACGTCAGCAGCAGGGCCGACAGGGCAAGGTGGGTAAAGCGCATGCGCATGGGGCTACTCCAGGTACGGCATTCAGACAGGCGAGACTATTCGGAACGACCGTTTTCGAGAATAGTCGTTATTCAGTAGTTTTGAACCCGGGCAGGCTCTCTAGGCCGCATTGAACTACCCTTCTGCTGGTGCAGACAGACAGGTCAGAGTACGTGAAACAAGTCTCAATCACCCGCGCAGGCGGGCCGGAAGTCCTTGAAATTCGTGAAGTTGCCGCGCCCACGCCCGGCCCCGGAGAAGTCCGGATCGAGGTCCGGGCGGCCGGTATCAATTTTGCTGACACCCTGGCGCGCAAGGGCCTCTACCCGGACGCCCCGCCGCTGCCCTGCGTGGTGGGCTACGAGGTGGCCGGCGTCGTGGAAAAGGTCGGCCGCGGTGTAGACGCATCACTGGTGGGTCAGAAGGTTCTGGCCATGACCCGCTTCAACGGCTATTCCGAGCAGGTGGTGGTCCCGGCCAGCCAGGTGTTCACGATGCCGGAATCCCTGGACTTCACCACCGCGGCATCCATCCCCGTGGTGTATATGACTGCCTGGCAGTTGCTCGTCGTCATGGGTAGCCTGAAGGCCGGTGAACGGGTGCTGATCCACAATGCCGGCGGCGGCGTGGGCCTGGCCGCCATCGATATCGCCCTGCACATCGGTGCAGAAACCATCGGCACCGCCAGCGCGCGCAAGCACGCGGCGCTGCGCGAACGCGGACTGCACCACGCCATCGATTACACGCAGGGTGACTGGCAGGAAACAGTGCGTGACCTCAGCGACAGTCATGGCGTGGACCTGGTCATAGATCCGCTCGGCGGCGAGCACTGGAAGCGCAGTTACAACGCCTTGCGCTCCGGCGGCAGACTCGGCATGTTCGGCGTATCCTCGGCATCGGAAGGCCGGATGGGCAGCAAACTGCGGCTGTTGAAAACCGCGGCGCAGATGCCCTTCTTCCATCCCATCGGGCTCATGAATGTGAACCGCGCGGTATTCGGGGTGAACATGGGGCGCATGTGGCACGAGGCAGAAATGCTGCGCACATGGATGGACCAGATCCTGGCCGGGATCGAGGCCGGCTGGGTGCGGCCACACGTGGACAAGGTATTTTCCTTCGCTGAAACCGCCGAAGCGCATCGCTACCTGGAGGAACGCAAGAACTTCGGCAAGGTGGTGATCACACCATGAAGCACTGCGCATGAATCGAAAGAAAACCACCGGAAATCGCATCGCCATTGTCGGCGGCAATTTTGCCGGCCTGAGTGCAGCATTGGCACTGCCTGAAAAGCTGCAGGTCACGCTGGTGGACCGCGCCCCCGATTTCGAATGGACGCCCAACATCCACGAACTGGTTTCCGGCGTGAAGGCGCCCGAGCACCTGTGCATCGACCGCCAGCGCCTGCTGGCGAAGAGCGGCCACGTGTTTCAACAGGCCCAGGTGACCGCACTCGATGCCGGGGCCAACCGGCTACGTATCGCGCCGGGAAAAACACTGGAATACGACGCCTGCATACTCGCCATGGGTGGCGACAGCCTGCGTGACCGGGTGGCCGGCGCGAACGAGCACAGCATTGCCTTTCGCACGGTCGAGGACTGCGCGCGCATTCACCGGCGCCTGGAACAACTTGCCGCCACCCCGAAATTCTCGGTGACCATCGTCGGTGCCGGCGTCAGTGGCATAGAGGCGCTGGGCGAAGTGTTGCGCAGCTACCGGTCCCATCCCGGACTCACGGTGCACGTCATCGAAGCCGGCCCGCACCTCATGCCCCAGGCTCCACCGGAACTGGATGAAGACCTGCGCGCACACTGCAGCGACCTGCCGGTGCAGTTCCACTGCGATCTGCAGGTTGAGAAAATCAGCAGCCACAGCGTCTGGCTGTCGAATGCCTGCCTGCTGCCCTCAGACCTGACGATCTGGACCGCTGGCCAGGTGGCGCCGCTGTTGCTGGAAAAAGGTGGTCTGACCAGCACCGGCGCAAGCGGTGCGCCGGTCCGGCCCACGCTGCAGTCCACGGCATATAAGAACCTGTTTGTCGCCGGTGACTGCGCGGTGTTGAAAAAGCCGGTGAGCCGGCAGGCGTATCACGCCATCGAAATGGGCGAGCATGCCGCGGAAAACTGCCGCCGCCACCTGTGCGGCAGAAAACTCCGGAAGTACCGCCCATCGCGCAAACCGATACTGGTCGCTTTTGGTGATCTCGACACCTACCTGGTCGCCGGCAAACGGGTGATCGCCAGTCGCAGTTTCGCCGGCGCCAAGGAAGCCCTGTTCCAGGGCGGCATGGCACTGTTTGCGCCACCCCTCGGAAGCAAGGAAGCCAAGCAGGTTTACCGGCGCTTCACCCGCAGCATGACGCACCTGCTGATGCCCCAGTTCGAATCACTGGACGCCGCCATCGCATTGGGCAGGTATCGCTGGGTGGCGTAACGCCGCCTGCTGCAGGCCGCTTCGCAACATAATCAGACTCGTCAGGAACCGGTTTCCGAGCGCAGTTTCTTCACCATCTGCTTCTCGTAAAAACCCGGTGCCGCGCGCGACAGCAGCCAGGCCAGGCGACCCACCGAGCCGATCACGCGCAGGCGCTCGCGTCGGGCAGTCGCCGTGAAGATCTCGCTGGCAGCCTGTTGCGGACTCATGGATTTTCCAATCGTGGTGTAGGCGTGTTGCACCGGGCCGCCATCCTTACCGAGCTGATTTTTCTCGATACCGGTGGCAACGAACGACGGGCAGACGAGCGTGACGGAAATCCCGTCATCCTGCAGTTCGCCACGCAGGCTGCTGAAAAACCCCTGCACGGCGTGCTTGCTCGCGGCATAGGCAGTCCGCGCGATCAGCGGGGCAAATCCGGCCACGGAGGAAATCGCCACGATACGGCCACGGGATTCCCGCAGGTGCGGGATCGCTGCCTGCGTCACGTGCACGGCGCCCCAGAAATTGACGTCCATGACCTTGTGCACGACTTTCAGATCGGTCTCGGCAAACGCGCTGCGATGGGAAATGCCTGCATTACAGATCAGCACATCAATCCGGCCAAAATGGGCGGCGGCCGCCGCAACCGCGTCGCGACATTGCTCTTCACGGGTCACGTCACAGATCCAGGTCGCACACTCAATCTTCGCGCGTGCCAGTTCGTCCCTTAGCACCTGCAGTTTGCCGGCATCCAGGTCCAGCGCCGCGATTCGGGAACCGGACTGGCCAAAAGCGTGGCAAAGCGCCTGACCGAGGCCTCCACTGGCGCCGGTGATAAGCACGCACCGCCCGGAAAAATCCGCAGTCATGCCATCTGCTCCCGTGGAATCAGCCGCTGACGCCAGAACGTCGCAAGGCTCAGCCCGGCGATCAGGTGCCAGATTCCCCACGCGGCAGCAATAATCGCCATACCACCCAGTCCGTCGAAAAAATTGAATATCAGAATCAGCCCCAGTCCGGAGTTCTGTATGCCGACTTCGATGGCCACGGCCCGCCGTTCGTATTCACCAACTCCGGCAAGTCGGGCCAGGGAATAGCCGGTGAACAGCGCCAGGCTGTTGTGCACGATGACGATGAGGATCACCCCGCCGATGTAATGCAGGAAGTGCTGCCAGTTGGCGGCCAGTGCGCCGAGAATGAACACTATGAACACCACCAGCGAGAACTTCTTCATCGGATCGCGCATACGCTCGGCAAATCCCGGGTAGCGCGCAGCGACCGACATGCCCAGCACCATGGGAATTCCCAGCAACATCAGCACGGTAACCAGCATATCGACCGGGTTCAGCGAAAAAGTGCGCAGCAGACCGGAAGCCTCCGGGTACAACGAAGCCCACAGGTTGAAATTGACCGGTGTCATAACCACCGCTGCCATGGTGGAAATGGCAGACATGGTGACCGACAGAGCCGTGTTCCCGCGCGAATAATGCGTTATGAAATTCGAGATGTTCCCGCCCGGACAAGCGGCAACCAGCATCATGCCAAGGGCCAGGCTGGGTTGTGGCCTGAGCAACAGCACCAGCAGGAATGTAAGCGCAGGAAAAATCACGAACTGGCTGGTCAGGCCAATGATCACCGCCCGTGGAAAACGGGTGACGCGCCGGAAATCGGCCACTTTCATGTCCAGTGCAATGCCGAAGATCACCAGTCCCAGGATGCAGTTCAGGATGAACAGCGTGGTCGGGTTGAAATTGAGCTGAACCTGGTCGAGTGGCAGCATATGCTTTCCCTTTTGTCCCGGCCGTTTACTTGAGCAGCAGCCCGATACCGGACAACAGCAATAGTAGCTGCAATGCCAGGCCAAACTGGCGCTCGCTGATCCGATGATGCAGGTAGTCTCCCAGCATCACGCCGACGACCAGTGCCGGAAGCATCCACAAAAATGCCTCCGTGGTCCAGGCCGTCCAGCGACCGGCGTACACGAGGTAACCCAGCAGGACGGCGTTCAGAATCGGCCAGACCAGCAGCAGCGTGGCACGGAACGCACTGCGCTCCAATCCATGCTGGCTGAGGCCGTACACCAACAATGGCCCGCCGGTGCCATACATGCCCTGCACGATGCCCGCTGCGCCAGTCCAGGCATAAAAGCGCGGCATTGACGCCTGCACTACCGACTGCGCACCGCGGAACATGCGAAACAGTTCACGACCGGCAACAAACACCACGATGATACCCAGCATCCAGCGCAGGGCCGGGCCAGGCAGATACTCAGCTGCGGCAATGCCGAGGGGCATGCCCAGGAACATCAGGGGCAGGATTTCCCTGAGCAGCAGGGGCCAGTCTACGTGCGCCCGATAGCGCCCCACCACGTAGGCGCTGTGCGGGAAAGTCAGGGCCAGGAACAATGGCACCAGCGCGGTGATCGGGAACAGCAGGGCACCCAGCGTCAGCGCAATCATGACCGCGCCGAAACCGGTCACCGACTGGGCGAAAAACGCCAGCCCGACACAGCAGCCAAGCAGGATCAGTTCCATGGAATGACGCGCACGAAAAGAGCTGACAGAACCCGGTCAGGCAGCATGGGCAGTTCCCCGGTCCAGCTGCTTCATCTTATCGATGCAGCGGCTGATTTCATGCAGGTAGGTGTCCTTGTGTACGTAGTACGCCATGCGATCCAGCTTGATGTAATTCATGCCGCCCGACAGATCGGGCCCCGGGCCGCGCTTGTAGGCCCGAAACCAGTCAGCCGCCTCCGTGCCGCGCTCACAGGCGTCTATAAACCGGGCCACCAGTTCGGCCTGGCTGGCGCGTCCCTCCCAGCCAATGCCGGACGCCTCGATCATGCCGAGGAGGAAAAGATTGTCGTATTCCGGGTGAAAGGCATTGAGAAAGAATCCCGGCCGGTAGCCCTGCCGGTTGAGATGCTTCTCTTCCAGGAACGGATAATGCAGCCGGTACCCGGTGGCCAGCAGAACCAGGTCGTACTCGCCATCGGTGCCATCCCGGAACACCACGGTATTTCCGGAAAAATGATCGATGTCGCCCCGCACTTTCACGTCCCCATGCCCGGCGTGATACAGGATCATGGAATTCACGATCGGGTGGGATTCGTACAGCTTGTGATCCGGTTCCGGAAAACCCAGGCGCGAGGGATCCCCGACGAACATCTTCAGCAGCGTCGCATCCACACGCTGCTTGATGGGCAGGGGCAGCCTGATCCGGCCACCAATGGCATCGGCGGGCATGCCGAAGACAAACTTGGGCACGAAGTGATATCCGCGGCGCATGCTGATATCCACGGAACGTGCGCGATGGCAGGCATCGACCGCGATATCGCAACCACTGTTGCCCGCCCCCACCACCAGCACACGTTTGCCGTCGAACACCGCGGCACTCTTGTACTCGCAGGAATGCATGATGCGGCCGGCAAACCGGCCCTGGAACTCCGGCCGGTTGGGCTCGGACAGGGTGCCGTTCGCGACCAGCAAGCCGCGATAGCGACGCTGGGCTCCGTCCGAAAAACGCAGCACCCAATGTTCGCCATCGCGTTCCGCCTGCTCCAGGCGGGTGTTGAACACGTAGTTGTCATAAAGGCCGAAATGGCGGGCGTAGTCCTGGAAGTAGGCGCGCATCTCGTGGTGGGCCGGGTAATCGGCGACCTCCTCGCGCATCGGAAACTCGCGGAACTCGGTCATGCGCTTGGAGGAAATCAGGTGCGCTGATTCGTACATGGTGCTCTGCGGGTTGTCGATATCCCACAGGCCGCCGACATCGCTGTGTGTCTCATAGCCATCGAACGGAATGCCCAGCATCTTCAGCTTGCGTGCTGCGGCCAGGCCGGCCGGGCCGGCGCCTATAACGGCGTACTTGCTGCTGAAATCTTCGATACTGCTCACTGCGACTCCCGGCACGCTGTCTGGATGAATCCATTCAGCTTAGTTGCTCAGTCCACCCGCAGCCGGTTTCTCAGGAAGTCCTTGGCAGTCGCTGATTGACGCGCTGATAAGTCAGTTGCAGAACCCGGGCATCGGTGCTGGCCCGGTGTCGGCGCAGGTTGATTTCGCGGCTGATCTTGCGGCGGGTCTCACCCCAGGCAGCAGCCTGGGCCTCGGTGAGCAGCGAGCGTATGGTGTCGAGCTTGAAATTCTGCTGCACCTTCGCGGCACTGAAGAGCAACGCCAGCCAGGGGCGGTCCACCCCCCAGCCATCGCTGTAGGCGGTGCGTCCATCCACCCAGCGATGCAGCAAATCGGCAGCTTCCGGCACCGGCAAGCCGTTCTCCAGCAGTTGGTCGCGGCTGATCTGGTGCACGCTTTCCGCCTGCAGGTCCCAATGCGTCCATTCCGGTTCCGGCCGCAGCAGGAAGCAACGCCCGGTGCCATCCGGCAAGGCCACGCCGACCTCGATCGGGTAACTGCCCATGCCAAAGCCGGAGGCCTCAACGTCAATGATCAGGGGCAGTTCCCCCACCACCCTGCTCACCGGCAGTGACTAGCCCAGCGCAGCCAGCGCCGCGTCATAGTCAGGCTCTTCGGCGATCTCGGGCACCAACTGCGTGTGCACCACCTTGCCGGCGGCGTTGATCACGACCACGGCACGGGCCATCACGCCGGCCAACGGGCCGGTCTTGATCTGTACGCCGTAATCCTGGGCGAAACGCCCGCCACGAAAATCGGACACCGACTCCACGTTGCTGATCCCCTCGGCACCGCAGAAACGCGCATGCGCAAAGGGCAGATCGGCGGATACGCAGAGCACCACCGTATTCTCCAGACCGGCTGCGCTTTCGTTGAAGCGCCGCACGGAACCGGCACAAACCGGCGTATCGATGCTGGGAAAAATATTCAGCACGACGCGCTTACCCGCCAGGTCGGACAGCGACAGGTCCGAGAGGTCGGTCTTGACCAATCG
>JBFJWR010000050.1:0-12496 GCA_041623535.1 Pseudomonadales bacterium | reverse complement strand
TCACCGCGATGCAGGCGCAGGTGGATGCGCAGGTCCGGCATCAGTTTGTCGATCCGCGGCCGCTGGCCGAACTTTTCGCGCAGCACATCCACCACCGCATCCTTTACCTTGAGCGCGCCAAAATGCGTGTTGTCGATGCCGTTCCCGGTGCCGGCAAACTCCACGGCCAGGCTGCCATCCGGTAACAGGTGCTCATCCCAGGGCACCTGCCGGACCGACTGGTACATGGTCTCGGCACTCTCCACCGGAAACCGCGCCAGTACCAGCAACACCCGGTTGGCAAGACGTGACCAGAGGCACAGTCGATACGCCGTTTCCAGGCTGCCCCGGCCATGCAGCACGGCGGCACCGGCTTTGGCCCCTTCCAGCCCCAAACCAGTGGCCTCGTCCAGCAACAGGGATTCCAGTCCTTTCGGGCAGGTCAGCACCAGTTCAGACAATTCGGCCACGATGGCTCCCGGGGGTCGATAGAGAAAAAGGACTGCACTGGAAAAGTCCGGTCGCTTCCCGGGGATTGCTCGCAGTACCCACATGTTCCCGTGCTCACAGCCTGGAATACCATTTCCTGACGTGACACCTGTTCATGCGAGCGCGCGAACTACGCCCTGAGAAGCACCGGGCACTGAAAACAGGCACACAGCGCGGCGCTTTAATTCAGTATGACATCACCAACCGGGACGCCGATGCTCAGCGGGCCTGGTTCAGCAGCAACAGGCCCAGCAACCAGATCAGCGCCAGTGCCGTGAACGCCACCGGCGTGGTCCTCGTAAGCAGACCCTCCTCCGAAAAAGCACCGCTTGCCCAACCGTTCACCCGTGCCACCACGCGCCCGGCCAGCGCGCCACGCCAGGCGTTGAACGTACTGACCGAGGACACCGCGAAGCGAGCCGGACCGTCCAGGCCACGCCGGTACAGCCAGTCAGTGTCCAGGTTGATGCCGCGAATTTCCGCCGGATACAAGCCGGTACGCATCAGGGTGACAAACGCCAGCGCGGCGAACAGCAGCAACTGCAATTGTGTGACCACGTGATCGCCGCTGTAGGGGTGGTAATCACTCTGATGCGGCAGCAGCGCATAGAGCGGATCCGGGTACACGCCGATGGCAATACACAGGAAGGCAACAATCGCCATCGCCAGCAACATGCTGCGTGGTGCCTCCTGCACACGCAGGCCGCTGTCATGGGCAAAGAAACTGAAAAACGGCACCTTGATGCCGGAGTGATCCATCACGCCCGCCGAAGCGAACAGCAGCGCAACCCACAGAAAGAGATGACCTTCATAGGCCGCTGCGGAAAGGATCATGGACTTGGTCACGAATCCTGAAAACAGCGGGAACGCCGAGATGGACGCCGACGCAATAATGCAGAAGCGCGCCGTCCAGGGCATGGAGCGATACAGTCCGCCGAGGTCACTCGCCCGGCAGTGCCCGACCCGGTAGACCACGGCCCCCATGGCCATGAACAGCAGCGCCTTGTACAGGATATGCGCAAACGCATGGGCGGCAGCGCCATCCAGCGCCAACTGCGTTCCAATGCCAATGCCGGCAACCATGAAGCCCAACTGGTTGTTCAGACTGTAGGCCAGCACCTTGCGCAGATCATTCTCAAGGACCGCGAAGAAGATCGGGAACAGGGTCATGACCGCGCCGATCCACATCAGGCACTCGGTGCCCGCGTAGCCGCGCGCCAATGCGTACACGGCCAGCTTGGTGGTGAACGCCGAAAGCAGCACGGTGCCGGAAGCAGAAGCACGCGGATAGGCGTCCTGCAGCCAGTTATGCAGCAGCGGAAACGCGCATTTCATGCCGAACGCCAGCAGAATCAGCAACCCACCGGGCGCTTCCAGTCCCAGATGACCGAACGCCAGTGAGCCGGTGGCGAGGTAATACTGTGCGGCCCCGGCGAGCAGCAACAGGCCGGAGAGTACCTGGATGATCAGGTAACGCAGCACCGGCACGGCAGGTTCCTGCTCCGGCGTATGGCGGTGCCAGACAATGAACGCAGAAGCGATCGCCGTGGCTTCCCAGCACAGGAACAGGGTCAGCAGATCTCCGGCCATCACCGCGGCAACCGCAGCACCGGCATAGATCAGTCCCGCGGCCTGCACCCGTCGCTCGCCTTCGGCCAATGCGTACAGCAGGCCGGCACCGGCCGCGATCAGGAAAATCAGGGCAAACAGAAAACTCAGCCGGTCCAGGTGCACGGGGATGAGTTCAAAGCCCATCCACACCCGGGTGATGGTCAGTTCGGCGGGCATCTGCCAGAGCAGCGCGATCCCGACCAGGGGCACCCCGACGCTGACCACGCCCCGCATGGTGCGCGGCAGGACCAGGCACAGTCCGCCCGCCAGCATCATCAGCAACCCGGGGTGGCCGATACTCAGCCAAAGCGACTCAGTCGCCATAGTAGTCCTCCGGACGATGCAGCCAGCGCCGCAGCGACTTGGCACCCAGCACAATGCAGCAGTAGGCGATGAAGCCGAACAGCGCGTGAAAGCCCGGCACAGACGTAAAGCCAAAGGTCGGATGCCGGTGTATGAAAAACTCCGCCAGCACGCACAGCACCGCGAGTACGATTACGATGCGGGTCGCGAGGCGCGCGGCCCGGGATTCATCAGCATTCATGGCAAAACTCCGAACTGGCGCGCCAGCAACGTGGTGATGTGTTCACTGGCGAAGAACAGCACGACACAACCGGCCGCTGCAATGACCAGCGGCACGACGCAGGCCCAGGGGGCTTCCTGCACACCCCCGCCACCACCACGACCCGCGAAGGCGCGTATCGGGATGGGCAGAAGATACGCAATGTTCAGCACCGTGCTGATGACCAGCACCAGGATGACCCAGGCCATACCGGCATCCAGCGCACCCAGCGTCAGCCACCACTTGGTCCAGGCACCGCCCAGTGGCGGCAGTCCGATGATCGAAAGCGCGGCAATCGCAAAGGCGCCGAAGGTGAAAGGCATCGCCCTCCCCAGCCCGTCGAGTTCTGACACCAGGGTCCGGTGCACCGCGGTGTAGATTGCACCGGCGCAGAAAAACAACGTGATCTTGCCGCAGGCATGCATGAGGATATGCACCGCTCCGCCCAATGCGGTCAGCGGCACGGCAATGGCTGCGGCCAGCGTGACATACGCGAGTTGACTGACTGTGGAATACGCCAGCCGTTGCTTGAGGTTGTCTTTGAAGAGCGCGACGCACGATGCCGCAACCAGGCTGAAGGCGGCGATCCACAGCACCGGCTGGCTGGCCCCGGTGCTATTCAGGGTATCCAGCCCAAAGGTGTAGACACTGAGCTTGAGCACAATGAACACGCCGGCCTTCACCACCGCTACCGCATGCAACAGCGCACTCACCGGCGTCGGCGCCACCATCGCGGCCGGCAGCCAGGGATGGAACGGCATCAGCGCCGCCTTGCCGACACCAAATACCATGACCGTGTACAGCACGGTCAGCACCAACGGATCCAGTTCGACGCCAGACAGCAGCCCGCCTTCGACAAAATCCAGGCTGCCAACGAGGTAATGGATATAGATGATGGCGGGCAACAGCAGGCCGATGGAACTGCCGAGCAGGTAACCCAGGTAGGTGCGTCCGCCGGCACGCGCCTTGTCGTCTCCATTGTGCGTAACCAGTGGCCAGGTCGCCAGGCTCAGCACTTCATAACCGATGAACAGGGTCAGCAGGTTGCCCGACAACGCGATCCACTGCGCCGCGAAAATGGAAATCGCAAAACAGGTGAAGAAGCGCGTTTGGTTGACTTCGGCATTGCCACGCATGTAACCGAGTGCGTACAGCGTGGTCAGCGGCCACAGCGTCGCGGAGATCTGGGCGAACAATAGCCCCAGCGGTTCCAGTTCAAAGCGGATCGACAGCGTCTCGTTGAACGCGAACAGTTCCACCGGCGCAGCCTGTGCGCCAGTCCAGTACGGTAGCAGCGAGGCCGCCGTGGCAACCCCGAGCAGGATGGCCAGCCCCTCGCGCAGGTTCGGACTGCGCCCCAGCCACGGCACCAGCAGACCGGCCAGCAGCGGCAGCACCATCGGTATCAGCAGCATGGCATCACCCATAGATCACCCGCGCTGCAGCGCGCGCCACATCAACCAGTGGCTGCGTGTAGATGCCCAGCACGATCACCGCCGTCGCACAGAGCAATCCAAATGCCAGCGTCGGATCCCCGGGTGGGGCAGGCCGTATCGCCTCCTGGCCTTCTTCCGGAACACGCAGCATCGGCTCCAGCAGGCGCACGACATACACGATGGTAACCAGGGAAGCGACCACCAGCACCGTGACATCGAGCAGGTGCCCGGCGTGCCAGGCACTCGAAAGCAGATGCCACTTACTGACAAATCCTGCAGTCAGTGGCACACCGATCAGCGCCAGCGCGCCGATGAGAAAGCAGCTGAACAGCGCCGGCTTGCGCCAGGCCAATCCACGCACGGCGCTCAGTTCGTCTTCCATGCCGCGTCGCAACAGGCCGGCGACGGCGATAAACAGCCCGCCTTTGACCAGTGCGTGCACCATGAACTGCAGGTACGCAGCAACGAAACCCTGGGCACTGAACAGGCTCACGGCATACACGATGTAAGCCAGTTGCGCGATGCTGGAATAGGCCAGCATCAGGCGGATGCTGGTCTGGTAAGCAGCCGCAATCGCACCGTAGAGGATCGCGCCCAGGGCCAGGACGCGCAGCAGATCATCGACGCCGAACTGCACGATCCACGCCGCTCCGATCACGCCGACCGCAAAACGAAGCATGGCGTATATGGCAACCTTGGTGGCGGCAGCAGCGAGAAACACGCCGACGAAATCCGGCGCATGCCGGTACACATTCGGCAGCCACTGGTGCAGCGGAAACAACGCACTTTTCAGCGCAAATCCAAGCAACAGGAAACTGGTGGCAGCCAGCAGCACGCCCGGATAATTTGTCTGCGCCAGCCTTTCCAGCAGATCGGCCATATTCAGCGTGCCGGTGATCTGGTAGATCATGCCCACGCCCAGCAACACGAAGCTGCCACCCAGGGTACCCAGTATCAGGTACTGGAAGGCGGCCAGCAGCGCCCCCCGCTGCGGGCCACTGGCAACCAGCGCATAGGTTGCCAGCGAGGAGATTTCCAGGAATACGAACACGTTGAAGGCGTCCGCAGTCGCGGCGATACCGGCCAGCCCCGCCTGGCAGAGCAGCATCAGCGCATAAACCAGCGGCCGTCGAACCGGCGGCAGGTGCGTCATCGATTGTGGGGTCGCAAGCGCCAGTGAGACCAGCGCAGCCAGGGAGACAATCAGCAGGATCGGTGCGTTTACCGCATCAATGATGTACTCGATACCCACCGGCGGTTGCCAGCCGCCCATCGCGTAACGCAGTTCGCCACCCTGGACTGCCTCACCCAGCAACCAGAACGAGATCAGCGTGCAGCCGCCTGCCGTAACCAGGGACAGCAGCCAGGCGCCGCGAGCACGCCCCAGCAGAATCACCAATGGAGCCGCGACCAGTGGCAGCAGCACCGGAAGCGCCGGTGCGTGCGTCATGCTTCATGTTCCTTGTCCAGGATTTCATGTTCCTTGTCCAGGATTTCATGTTCCACGGTGGTCCCATACGCCTCGTAGATGCGGACGATCAGGGAAAGCCCCACTGCCGTGGTGGCAATGCCAACCACGATGGCGGTCAGGATCAGCACGTGCGGGAGCGGATGCGAATAGATCAGGTATTCAGCGTCCAGAATCGGAGCGGTGCCACCCAGACGCTTACCGAGACTGATGTAAAAAATGAAAATGCCGGTCTGGAACACGGCCAGCCCGATGATCTTCTTGATCAGGTTGTCATGGGCAATCACGGTATACAGCCCGATCATCACGATCAGCACCGAGGCGATAAAATTGATGTCCGGCATCAATCCCTCCTGATACGCCGACCGCGGCCGGCGAAGGCATAAAAGACCAGGATCATCACGCTCGCCACGGTGATCCCCACGCCCAGTTCCACCAGCAGGATGCCCCAGTGCTGACCGACACTGGGTTGCGCGGGGTTCAGTGCCGCGTAATCGAGGAATGCGCGCCCCTGCAGCAGCGAAACCAGCCCGGTACCCGCGTACAGCAGCACACCCATGGGCGCCAGGCGCATCAACACCAGGGGTGATACCGCGCGCCGGGTCTGCTCAAGACCGAATACCAGCGTGTACAACACGACACCGCTGGCGAAAATCACACCAGCCTGGAATCCACCACCGGGGCCATAGTCGCCATGAAACTGCACGTACAGGGCAAACAGCAGGATGCCGGGCACCATTTGCTTGGTGACAATCCGCAGGATTGTGGACTCATCCGATGCGGGCTTCGGTGTGGGGGATTCATTGCTCACGGCTTGTCGTTTCTCACGCTGCGTCGGCCCCAAAGCAACAGCAGCACGGTCAGTCCCGCCGTAAAAATCACCGTGACTTCACCCAGGGTGTCATAGCCGCGATAACTGGCCAGCACGGACGTCACCGCATTCGGGATGCCGATCTCGTCCCTGGAAGTCTCCAGAAAGTGCCGCGTCAGCGGGTGCTGATGCACCGGCGTATCGGCCGCTCCGAAGGTGGGCATGTCGCCACTGCCGACGATCATCAGCAAGGCAATGCCGCCGCAACTGAGCAGCGCCACCCAGTGATGCGGACGGTGCGGCGCTTCTTCACGATGTTCGGTCAGGGCCAGCGTGCCCAGGATCAGCACGGTACTGACCCCCGCGCCGACTGCAGCCTCGGTAAACGCCACGTCGACCGCATCCAGGTGCACAAACAGGCAGGCGCACAGCAGACTGTATACGCTGCTCAGCATGGCTGCTGCAAACAGGTTCGACTGCCGGGCGATGCCTATGGCGGTGACCACCAGCAGCACCAGCAAGGCCACGTTCACGAGGAATTCGTAGTGCTCGTTCATGGCGTACGCCTGCCCAGTTGTGGTTCATGGCCATCAGCCATGGCTGCACGCGCCAGCGCGTGGGTTGCGGTCGGCGAGGTGACCAGAATCCATACCAGCACCAGTGCGAGCTTGATCAGCACCGGGTCCCAGCCCGCATGCAGGGCCAGCGCCAACACAATGAATCCGGCGCCTGCGGTGTCAGTCATCGAGGCGGCATGCGTGCGCGTGTAAAAGTCCGGAAAGCGCAATAACCCGAAGGACCCGAGCAGCAGGGCCGCCAGGCCGATCATCATGGATACGGCAGCGAGCAGGTCAATCATGGTTGGGTTTCGCAGTCACCAGGCCGCGACCGAGGTCACGGTAATGCATGAACTTCAGCACCGCGATCGTGCTGATGAAGTTGATCAGCGTGTACAGCAACGCGATGTCGAGGAAATCGGGCCGGCCCGCGACAAAGCCGATGATGGCGATGAAGAGCACTGTCTTGGTACCGAAGGCGTTGGCGGCAAGCAGGCGATCGTACACGGACGGCCCCTTCAGCGCGCGGATCAGCGCCACGGCCATCGCCACGATCACGCCGGCACCTGCCGCTTCAAGCATCGTCCATCTCCCGGAAAGTCCCGACCATGGCCGTAGCTTCCAGTCCTTCCAGCATACCTGGCGTCAGCGCATGAATGGTCATCCGGCCGTCCGCCACGCCCATCGTCAGGGTGCCCGGCGTCAGGGTGATCGCGTTGCCAATGGCGGCCTGCGTCAACGGCTGTCGCGCCGAGACGTCGATCATGCGAATGGTCGGCTCGATGTCCCTGCCGCCACGTAGCAGCAGCACCGCGACATCGCGATTGGAAACGAGAACCGCCTTAAGCAATTCCCAGGCCATTCGCGGCAGGTGCGTCACCAGGTGCACCGGCATCGCCTCCTCATCCACAATCTGCATGCGCAGTGCCACCCAGACCACCAGCAGGCAGGACACCAGGCCAAAAAAAAGCAGCAGGGGCGTATAGAGGCCCGAAAGCAGTAACCACAACAATCCGTTGACTACGAACACGCCGGCCACACACCGGTACGCAGGACGCTCGGACATACTGTTCAACCTTTCCGCGTGGTCCGTCGAGCAGGCCAGCCCGCCCTACCGTGATAGAGATGGATGAAGACCTCAATATACAACATCAAGAATCATCCCCAAACTACTGTTTTCAATAAATTGAAGCCGTATCCGGCGCCGAGGATGGGTAGTTTGCCACAAACTGGCAGGAGACGCCGACCCCACGCGCCGGTTCGAATGAAACACCACGGACTATCCACCTTCAGAATCATGCTCAACCCGCTTCTGAAGGCGGGCCGCCATGTAGTTCCAGAAGCGCCCGGCCAGTTGCTGCGAGGTGCCCGGCATCAGCGTGCCAATGAGCGCCCCGATCTCGCCGACACGCGGCGCGATGCGCGCCGGGCGTTTCTCCACGGCACGGACCACCCAGGCGCCGGCCTCCTCAGCACTCATCATCGGCAGCTTGCTGTAAAGCTTGGTCGGTGCCGACATGGCAGTGCGCACCAGCGGATAATGAATCACGGTCGCCGTAATCCCGGTCCCGGCAAACTCCACCGCCAGGCTCCGCGAAAACCCCTCCAGCGCACACTTGCTGCCCACGTAGGCAGAAAAACGCGGCACCGACATCAGCGTCGACTGGCTGCTCACGTTAATGATGTGGCCGTCATCCCGTTCCACCATGCCGGGCAGCAGGGCCAGAGTCATCCGGACTGCGCCGAGGTAGTTCAACTGGATCGTACGCTCATAATCATGGGCGCGGTCCAGTGACTCGACAATCTTGCGGCGAATGGAGCGTCCCGCATTGTTGACCAGCACATCCACCCGCCCCTGCTCAGCCAGCATGGCAGCGGTGCACTGGCTCACCGAGTCGGCATCCGCGAGGTTGGCAACATAGATGTGCGCCTGCCCGCCCCCGGCGACAATGCCATCACGAACCCGCCGGAGTTCCTCCCCGCGGCGTGCGATCAGCAGGACGATCGCGCCTCGCATAGCCAGTTGCCGGGCTGCGGCCTCACCGATGCCGCTGGAGGCCCCGGTAACGGCAATTACTTTCCCCTTCATGGCAAGGCTTCCTTTCTCGACCCGCGAACCGTACTCTCGCAAAATAGATCATTTACCCGACCGAGTATCTCGGGCCCCAACCGGAAGCGTTATATTTTGAGCAGTCAGCGCGCAACGGATCGGAAATGACAACCTTCCACGATATCGACGAGCAGATCGGCCAGCTGCGCGGCCTGGCCCCGCGCCTGCAGGCAGCCGAAGAGGGCAGCGTGGAAGATTTGCGGAAACTGGCGCGGCTGGTCCAACGCACGGTCAAAGACAATGAAGACGGCGCACTGGCGGTGGTGCACCTGTTCAATCGCTATGCCCGGCCGGTGGAACTGGCGCTCTACCATGCCATCCTCTGCCAGGTGCTGATCAGCCGCCTGGAACTGGAAGCGGAGACCGAAGAAAGCGTTGTGTGCGCCGCCCTGTCGGTGAACATCCCGTTCTGGGACCTGCAGGACGAACTGAATATCCAGGAAGACCCCCTGACCGATGGTCAGCGCGAACGGGTCCACCAGCACCCCACGCAGGCCGTGGCCATGCTGCAGGCACTGGAGGTGGAAGATGAGGCCTGGCTGAACATCGCCGCGCAACACCACGAGAGCCTCGATGGCAGCGGGTATCCGGCAGGGCTCAAGGGGGAGGCCATAGACCGCATGGCCACGGTGCTGAATATCGCCGAATCGTATTGCGCCGCGGTGACCGACCGCGACTACCGGCTGACCCAGCGGCGGCGCAAGCGCTACCACGCGACCTCGGTGCTGCACGAGTTTCACCAACAAGGCACCGAACTGCCGACCGACCTGCTGGCATTGCTGATCAAGACGATCGGTGTATATCCACCGGGCACCTGGGTGCAATTGCACAATTCGGAGATCGCCCTGGTGGTCCGCCGCCAGGACAGCGGCAGCCGCCCCATCGTGGCCGCTTTTGGCCGGGTCGGACAAGCACCCCACCCCCGCCCCGTACAGCGCGACACCAGTAACAGCGATTACCGGGTGGTAAATATATCCGCCCCGCCCAGGCAACGGGCGATGATTCACCTGTCCTCGCTATGGCAGCAGTATTGAGTACTACAATCCATCTGGACGCCGGGTTCTGCTGCCCTTTCCCCGATTGGAAAGTAACAGCGGATTAGTGAATACTGCACAATGATTCAGCGTATTTTTCAACCCATTTCAACAGCGGTATCAGCGTAGTAAATATGTCTCTGCTCGATTCAATGAAAAAAGACGTGCAGGCTCTTCGCGACGAAGAGCAGGCCGCCGCAGCGATCGCCGCTGAAAAAGAACGCATCTTCGACGAACTCATCCAGCCGAGCATCCACAAGGCCTTCAAATGGTTCCGGGAGTTTTTCGAACACCTGGAAATCCTCGAGAAGGAAAACCGCCTCTGCATCGAACTGCCCGGCTACGGCATGTTGCGCGATCTGCAAGCCGATGACTTCTTCTTCAAGGTCGAAGGCAAGGAACAGGGTGGCCGCATGCAGTGCGGACGGCGCATCAAGGGCAAGCCCGTCAGTATGCGCGTGAGCACCAATGTGCAGGCCGATGCCATGGTGCAGTACCTGGACACCATCAACCTGCGCTACGAGAAGAAAACCCTGCGCGATCGCATGGAACAGCCAGCCGGGGCCTTTTTCGAAATCACGCCGGACTTCACGCAGTCCATCCAGATGAAAGGCGACATGGAAACCTCTTCCATCGACCTGGTCGTGCGCCATTTCCAGCGCTTCGGCAAGGAACACATGAAACTGGCCCATGACCAGCTGGATCAGGACCTGCTCGACCGCATCGGCCTCTATGCGCTGGGCCGGGAAGACCGCATCGTGCACTCCACCATGACCGACCACCTGCGCCGCGAACTACAGCGCAAACTGGAAAAACAGAACCGCGAGAAAACCCGTGAACTGGAAACTGCCCTGCAAAAACGCAGGCGCGAGGAAGAACGCGAGGAACAGGACCGCAGTTCGCTGCTGAAACTCGCCGAAGTACTGCGGAAAAAATAGCCGCCAGCCCCACTACCACCGCCGGACATTCCACGATTCCGCACCGCTTCCCGACTACACTGGAAAAGTGCGACATTCCATCAATATCCAGCACTGGGTGCAGCGCGCCTGCATCCTGATCTTCCTGCAGGGTCTGTGGGTTGTTGATGCGCGTGCGACCGACAAACACCGCGAACTGGCCGAGCGTCTGGCGACCCAGGGCCACCTGCAGATGCTGGACATCCAGTCCGGGGAGTTCCTGGTCCGCACCTGGGCGCGCATCGATCGCACCGACCATGACGTATCCGTTTACATCGAGGGTGATGGCCATGCCTGGTCCTCCCGTACCCGGCGCTCCGCCGACCCGACACCACACAATCCGATCGGCTTGCGCATCGCCGTCCTGGATACCGGGGTGAACGTGATTTACCTGTCCCGCCCCTGCATGTACGTTCCGCTGCATTACAACCCGGCATGCAACCCCCTGCTCTGGACCGACCGGCGTTTTTCCGAGGCAGTGGTCGCTGCAATGGACGGTGTACTCGGGCATGCGCGCCTCAACGTGGCCGGCAAACTGCACCTGGCCGGCTTCTCGGGTGGCGGGGCGATCGCCGCACTGCTGGCGGCGCGCCGCACGGACATCGCCAGCCTGCGCACATTCGGCGGCAACCTGGACCACGACGCCGTGAACCGGCATCACGATGTATCGCCGATGCCTGAATCGCTGAACCCGATTGATTTCGCGCACGCACTCGCGCACCTGCCGCAGGTGCATTTTTCCGGCGCGCAGGATGCCGTCGTCCCCCCGTTCATCGCGCGCGACTTCATACGCGCCCTCCCCACCCCCGGCTGCGCCCGCCAGGTGGTACTCGAGAACACCACGCATCACCGGGGCTGGCACGCACACCGCGCACAGTTGCTGAAATTGCCTGCCAGCCTGCACCCCTGGTGCAAGGCGGGCGGCACGTTTCGCTGGCGGCGCGTGCCCGTCGATCCGGAACCGGCGGAGCCTGCGTATGGGTACTGAGATTGATGACATCACCTTTACCGATGCGGACTATGCCGAGTTTCAGCGCCGACTGCGGCAGGAAACCGGCATCCTGGAGGGCTGGATCGAAGATGGCAGCTGTGACACCGAACAGGCGCGCTGCGGTTTCGAACTGGAAGCCTGGCTGCTGGACGAAAACTGCAACCCCAGCCCGAGCAATGATGCCTTCCTGGCACACCTGGACTCGCCGCTGATTGTGCCGGAACTGGCGCGCTTCAATTTTGAAATCAACAGCACACCGCATCCGCTCGGTGGCGACCTGCTGCGCACCCTGCATGCAGAGTTGCAGGGCACCTGGCAGCAATGCGAAACGGCTGCCGCCCGCGTCGGCTCCGTACCCCTGATGACCGGCATCCTGCCCACGCTGTCCAACGAACAGCTGTGCCTGGCCAATGTATCCGCCCTGCAGCGCTATCACGCGCTCAACCGGGAAGTGCTGCGACTGCGCGGCGGCAGGCCACTGCACATCTGCAT
>JBFJWR010000049.1:0-12545 GCA_041623535.1 Pseudomonadales bacterium | reverse complement strand
GGCGCCGCCCCCAAGGAAGGCGGCATCCTGCTGCTGGACCGCGCCACCAAGACCCTGTTCCTGATCAAGGCCGACAACGGCAGCCTGGTCTCCAGCCTGCCCATCTCCATGACCGGGCCCATGGGCGTGGCCTACGTGCGCGGCGGCACCTGGGCCAATCACTTCGCGGTGGTCGATGAGAACGACAACCGGGTTTATTATCTCGATGAAACCGGCGGGGTGCAGGGTTCCGCGCTGATGAGCGCCTACCTCGCCAATCCGTTCAACATCGACCACATCGGCACCACCGGGACCGGCATCTACCCGAATCACCTCGCGGTGCTGGCCGACGACGCAATCACGATGGCCTTCGGTTTGCCGGTACAGACGCCACTGCCAGGTATCCGGATCATCGACCAGTCCGGTGTGCTGAAGAAAACCATCAACACCGGCGCTTTCACGGCAAAGCCACGCGGCATTGCACACATCCCGGGACGGGACGAATTCTGGGTATTCAGCAGTAACGGGATGCAGGTGTACCGGGTGGATTTCGACGGGCAGGTGCTCGACAGCTACGACATCGGCGTACTGGGTGTGGGGACTGCCACCGCCTTCGCACTCAACCTCGAAACCTGCACACACATTCTGCCGGACTCCTCCCAGCGCAACATCGAGTTCTACGGCCAGACCGGTGGCGGTGGCGGTGGCGGTGGCGGCAAGCCCAAGTAACAGGCAGGATCGCAAACTGCGGGATGGCCCCGCAGGTACTAGACTTCGCAGAGATCAGGGACTTTCGACCGTTGTGGAGGGACCAGTCCCCACCGGGCGGGGCGCACAGGGAATCGGCATGCTGGGGAAATGGATCGGCAAGGGCAGCCAGGGGGCCATCGGCCTCGAGTTCGCGCTGCAGGAACTGCACATGGTGCAGCTGGTGCGTCGTGGCGACGGCATCGCCGTGCGCGCGCGCGCGCTGGTCGACTACCCGCTGCCGCGCGATACGCTGCTGGAATCCCGCGATGACTGCCGTGCCCTGCTGCGGCGGGCGCTGAAAGAGGACCGGTTTCGCGGCCGGGACGTCATCTCGGTGCTGCCGGCCGGCGGCACCCGGATTCTGCCCGTGACCTATACCGCCGGTGGCAAGCTCGACGACGAGGGCGAGATCATCCTGGATGCCGTTGCCGACCGCCTGCAGGGGGAACTGTCTGACTATGTCATCGACTACATGCCGATCCGCGCCCGCGAAGGCGATCGTGACCGGGTGGCGATGGTGGTGGTGGCGCGCAAGTCCACGGTACTCGATTACCTCGCGCTGCTCGACTACTGCGGCCTGCGCGTGCAGGCGCTGGATATCGGCCCGATGGCCATCCGCCGCCTGGTGAGCGCGCTGTCCGGCTCACAGAAGGGCGAGAACGTGCTGGTCATCAATTTCGGTTACAACTCCAGCTTCCTGACCATGATTTCCGGGCGGCGCCTGCTGTTCGATACCGAGATCGAGTTCGGCGAACAACCGCTGGTGGAACAGGTCGCCGCAGCGCTGGACATGTCGCAGGAAAAAGTGCGGCAACTCGCCCTGCGCCATGGCATCGAGGAAGCCGCCGGCTCGAAGTACGAGGAGATCGTGCGGGCACTGCGCGAGATTCTCAAGCCGCAGTTTCTTGACCTGGTGGATGAAGTGCAAAAGGCGCTGGTGTACGCGGCCGGCGAAACGCGTGGCGAACCGGTGCGCCACATTTACACGCTGGGCAGTATCGCCCGCTGGCCGGGCACCGCGACCCTGCTGGGCGAGATGCTGAGCCTGCAGATCGAAACCATTCCGGACCCGGTCACGGCGTTTGCGCCCACCCAGCGGCGCCGGCGCGCGCGCAGGGACGCAGTCGTCAACACCAATCCGGAGATGGCCGTCGCCACCGGCCTGGCCCTGCGCGGCATCAGGGTGGGATCATGACCCATGCATGATATCGACCTGATTCCGCAGGAATACCGCATGCGCGTGGAACTCGCGCGGCTGCTGCGCACCTATGGACTGGTGGCAGCCGCTATCGTGGTGCTCGGACTGGGCACGACCGGCATTTTCATGGGCATGAACAGTTCGCTGGCCCGGCATATCGGCAGCCTGCAGGGTGAAACCGCCATTTCCGACCAGCAACGCATCCAGCTGGAAGCACTGCGCGATCTGCGCGACCGCAGCGAACGACAACTGGAATTGCTCACGCAATTGCGCAGCGGCACCTCGGCCCGCGAGATTTTCATCACCCTGGATAACGCGCTGGACGGTGACGACATCTGGTTCCGCAAGTGGACGTTCAAGCGCGCCATGGAGGCACTCGATGAAGCCCAGATCACGCTACGTCAGCAGAACCGGGACGAGGGATTCTTCATCGTCATCCCGGTCGGCCAGACCGACCGTGAATACTGGGAAATCCGCACCCACATGACGATCGACGGCGAGGCGCGCAATCACCAGGTCCTGTCCCGCTTCGTCGGCCAGTTGTATGCCCAGCCGGCCATCGAGGACGTCAAGGTGCTGCAGACCTCGCTGCAGCGAACGGCGGCCGGCGAGTCGGTTGTATTCCAGCTGGCCATCGTGGTCGGTCCCGGTGGCAGCCAGAACGTGAATATCTACTGATGGACAAGCTGCTAGCACAACTGGACGCACGCTCGCTGCAGATGCTGGCCATCGGCCTGTGCCTGGTACTCGTCGTGGTCATTGCCACCCGCGGGGTGGTGCCGCAGGTCAAGAAGTGGCAGTCGCAACAGCAGTCGGTGCGGGTGCTGGAGACCGTGCGCTCCGGCCAGGACGATGTGCAGACGCAGATGGCCGGCCTGCAGGCGGAAATCGCGGCCATCCGCAAGAACATGCGCGGCGACCTGCCGGAAATGCCCCTGCAGCAGCTGGAGTCCTACATCATCGGACGCTTCCAGGTTGTCTCCTGGAGCAGCGACATGGACCTGCTCAGCGTGCGCCCCGGTATCAACCAGAACATGAAACGCTTCGATGAAATCTCCTTCGACGTGGAGATTTCCGGCAGCTACCCGGACCTGTTCCGCTGGCTCTGGGCACTGGGCCATGAACTCGGCTTCGTGGTGGTGAAAAACTTCCAGATCACCCCCACCTCGCACGGTGAAACGAACCCCAAGCTGCTGGCCCGGCTCAACATCGTTTTCTACCAGCCGGAGGATGTACAGTGAAAGCCGTCGCCCTGCTGTTGCTGTGCATGGCGTCACTGGCGGTGGCGCAGCAGAACGTGGCGCCGCAGTACGTGCTGCGAAACAACCCGTTCACCGTGCCACCGGAATTTGCCGCGCCCATGGCCGGCCCGGCCACTGCCACCAGCATCGCGCCGGAGAACCTCAAACTTCACGCCCTGATGCCGGGCCCGGCGAACCTGGCGCTGGTCAGCGTGAATGGGTATATCCTGCGACTGGGTGAGAGCTATGCCGGCAACACGCTGATCGCGGTCGGCAGCGAGTCGGCGCGCTTCCGCCGCGAAAACGGCAATGAATTCGAGTTAGAGCTGCGACCACTGAAGGGCGGTGATGCCACCGCCATACCGGAGGAGGAACGTCCGGCAGACAACCAGGCACCCACGGATGAACCGGCGACCGCGCCGGCCAATACCAACCAGGAAAACGAGCAAAACCGCGATGAAGAACCTACCTGACCGGATACGTGCCAGCCTCGCCCCCGGACTGCTCGGCGTATTGCTGTGCATTCTGGCGCCGGCCCTGCAGGCGGAGGAGAGGATAGAACCCACTGTGGAGGTATTCGGCAACCGGGTCAGCATCTCGCTGCGCGACGTGGAACTGGCGGAAGCTGTGGAACTTCTGTCGCGGCGCGGGCGCAGGAACATCATCCTGGCGGACGGCATCACGGGCACGGTTTCGGTCAACCTGTATGACGTCACCATCGACCAGGCCGTGCGCATCATCGCCGAGGGCGCCGGCCATGCCATGGAATTCCGCAACAACACCTGGTACATCATCAAGCGCGACGATGCCGGCAAGTACACCGAGTCGGGCCACACCGTGGTGCGCACCTTCGGCATCCAGTACTCGGACGTCAACGTGGTATCGACCATCGTCAAGGAACAGCTGTCGCACTGGGGCAAGGTGACGGTGCTGCCCGGGCGGGGCCTGCTGGTGGTGCGCGACCGGCCGGAATTCATCGAACGCATCACGGACCTGATCAGCGAGGTCGATCACGAACCACAGCAGGTACTCATCGAAGCCCGCCTGCTGGAGGTGACGCTGGACGATACGCAGGCCGCGGGCGTGGACTGGGCGCGGGTCGTCAACACCCCCAGCAACAGCCTGCTCGGCATCGACAAGGGCGCCGGCACGCTGGAAGCGCGTACCCAGTCCGTAGGCACCACGGGCTTGTTCTTCCAGTTTTTCACCCCGGAACTGGGCCTGACCCTGGAGGCACTGGAAACCAAGGGCCGCGTGCGCACGCTGTCCACCCCCACCCTGCTGGCGCTGGAAAACAAGGAATCGCACGTCATCATCGGGGACCGGCTCGGCTACCGTGTCACCACCACGATCAACCAGGTGACCACCGAGAGCATCGAGTTTCTCGACTCCGGGGTCATCCTGCGCGTGACCCCGTCGGTGGACCGCGAGGGACGCATCCTGATGACCATACACCCGCAGGTGAGTACCGGCGTGATCCAGAACGGCATTCCTTCGCTGAGCACCACCGAGGTGACCACCACGCTGCTGATTCCCGACGGCCAGACCACCTTCATCGGCGGCCTGCTGCGCCAGGGCATCACCGAGACCCGCGACGGCATCCCGTTCCTGTCCGACCTGCCGCTGATCGGCGGCCTGTTCGGCTCGGAAACCAAGACCAATCTGCGCACCGAGACCATCGCCCTGATCACGCCCTACGTGGTGCGCGAGGGCAAACCCCGGTACAACAATGAACAGGTCGAGAAGGCGACAGATACAGAACGGATCCTCGACCGCGAATCCGATCGCATACAGGAGCAGCTCAACGAATCCCGCAGCGGCTTCCTGCACCCGGCCAATCCGTCGGCACCCGAAGAGCCTCCTGAACCGCCAGCGCCCGCAATCCAGCCGGCGCCCGCCGACGACGCCCCACTGGTGCCCAGGGTGCGGGTGACGCCCCTGCCGGACGCCACACAGTCGATCCAACCGGCTCCGGATGAGCCGGACATGCCGCTCGAAGCAGGCGTTGAGCCGACCCTGCCCGAACCGGCAGCCGCGCCGGCCGCCAAGCCGAACATGGCACCGACCACCGCCCCACCCTCGCCCGCAACCACCCAGCCGGTGACGCCGGTGCCGTCCATTGTTCCGGTGGCCTTGCCGGCTGAACTGCCCACCGGAAAGAAGGTGCAGGTCGAGGGCAGCGAATCCGAAATCCGGGCAGCTGACCCCGGCATTGATCCTGAATCAGCACCGGCATCCGAACCGAAAATCGACAACGACATCGAGCGTCTGATGCGCATCTGGGGCCAAAGCGCACGCCGATGACACGCCGGCGGTGATCCCTCGTGAGCGATAGGAACAACCCTGCTTCATCTGCCGACCACGGCGGACACGACCGCCTGCGGCGGCGGGCGACCAGCCTGTCCGTGATGGTCGCACTGGTACTGATCACCATGAAGACCGGTGCCTACCTGGTCAGTGGCTCGGTCGCGGTACTCGCCAGCCTGATCGATTCGGTCATGGATGCCGCGGCATCGATGGTCAATTTCGTTGCCGTACGCCATGCACTGGCGCCACCGGACCAGGAACACCGCTTCGGTCATGGCAAGGCAGAGGCGCTCGCCGGACTGGCGCAGGCCGCATTCATCACGGGCTCTGCCGGTTTGCTCATGCTGGAAGCGGTAATGCGCCTGCTGGACCCGCAACCGGTGCGCCAGGGCGAGATCGCGTTGCTGGTGATGGTGATCTCGCTGGTGCTGACCGTGGCGCTGGTCGGCTATCAGAAACGGGTGGTACGCCAGACCGGCTCGCTGGCTGTATCTGCCGATGCACTCCATTACGTGGGCGACATCCTCACCAACCTCGGCATTATTGTCGGCATCCTGCTGGCCACCCTGCTCGACCTGTACTGGGCCGATCCGGCGATCGGCATGCTGGCCGGCCTGTACATCCTGTACAGTGCCTGGCAGGTGGGCATGCAGTCACTGCAGCAACTGATGGATCACGAACTGGACAACAGGACCCGGGACCGTATCATTGCCACGGCCATGCAGGTGCCCGGTGTGCGCGGCGTGCACGACCTGCGTACGCGGGCATCCGGACCCGACAACTTCATCCAGATGCACGTCGATATGGATGCGGAAATTCCACTTTCAGAAGCACACACCATCGCCGAGTCGGTGATGGAGGCAGTCGCCCAAGAAGTGCCGCGCGCCGAAGTGCTGGTGCACGAAGACCCGGTCAACCTGGAGGCCCCGCCCCAGAAAGCCCGACCCCAGGATCACTCCGACTGACGCTGCAGGACGCTCGCCAATGAACACGGTTACCACCAACGACTTCCCCCCGACATTGCGCAAGGCGCTGTTTGGCAATGCCGCCTTTTCGCTGTGCAGCGCACTGCTGTTCTGCCTCGCCTACCAGGACCTGGGTGGCTGGATGGGCCTGGATGCACCCTGGCTGCTGGCCGTGATCGGCAGCGGGCTGTTCCTGTTTGCAGCGCTGATCGGGTTCACCGGTACGCGCCCGCTGCCGAACCCGGCACTGGTGTGGACGATTATCGTTGCTGATCTTGCCTGGGTCGTCGGCAGTTTCGTACTGCTGAAAGGATTCCGCGACCTGCTCAATACCAACGGCCAGTTACTGGTCTGGGCCATTGCGTTCGTCGTGATGGTGTTTGCGGTTCTGCAGATCGTCGGCCTGCGCCAGTATCGCCCGGCATAAAGCAGCGTTCTCTAGCGACGACAGAATGCCGGTCGCCTCGCACCCAGCGATGCTGCCAGCTCACGATGGCACCAAAGCGCTTCAATAACGCCTTCCCCACACCCTGATAGCAGGCGAAAACTGCGCTCGGTGTAGGCGAAAACCTCGCTGGGCCGGGCCGCTGTTGCCAGCGTAAAGCCGGCATTGCTGACCGCAAACTGCTGTTCGCCCTGCTGCAACTGCTGGGGCATGGCGAAGCGCACGAAGATGCGGTCTGCCCCGATCAATCGCTCCCGCTGCGCAAAAGCAGCCTTGCCGCCATTGCCGGACCGGCACGACGATACGGCGTGGGTGGCCAGGTTCAGCAAGTCTTCAGCCGCCTGGTTGTCGATGGGCACCCGTGCGCCGTCCAGGTACAGCGCCGCGAAGTGCCAGGGTGGCCGGGGCACCGGTTCGCCCCACAGGCGCAACTTGTTCTCGGCGATGTGGCGCCGCGCTTCGTCCGCATCCTCCAGCACGATATCGCGCAGTACCGGCGTCAACAGTTCCTGTGCGTTCAGGCCTTCCAGCGCACCCAGCAGGTGTATGAGACTGCCCGCCGACGCCGTACGCGTTTTCTGCAGCATCTCGGACACGCTGATCAATCCGTACCCGGGCACCTGGCCGCGCCGTTCCGGCAGCGGAATGACTTCCTGCTGAAACGGCGCGCTGCTTTCGGGCAGCGGTTCGTAGCCGTACGCAGTTGCAAAATCGCGCTGCCCGGCCCAGCCCAGCGCGGCCAGCCACGCGCAGAAAAACAGGCTCACTGCGGCATAGACACCGGAATACGCCAAGCCATGCCGGAAGTAATTTTTCGGCAGGCGTGGCTCACCATTGGTCAGGAAAAACACCTGGTGGAAATGATTTCCAAACAGTTGTCCCCGTGGCCGGATGACCAGTTCCCGTTCTTCGGCGTCGCCATGAAAGCGCAGTTGCGCCACGCCCACCAGGTACACCGGATCGCCGCTGCGCAGGCTCCATTCAAAGCGCCCGTCCGAGGCCACGCGCTCATTGCCGGGTAAAACAATTTCGCTGCAACGGGTATCGAGGATGCCCGCCACGCCGCGCAGGTAATCCGATACGCCGCCATGCTCGCCCCGCTCGGCCTGCAGATCGCTGAAACAGGCACCGCTTGTATCGACCATCACCCGGCCGGAATCGTCTTCGAGGTAAAAGGAATTGTGCTGGGCGCGGGCCTCACTGCCCGGTCCCACCGCCGGCAGGTAATACAGGATGTCGCTGTGCTCGTCGTACAAGGAACGTGCCCGCCCCTGCAGTTGCACGAGTCCGGGTTGCAGATCGGCGACCCGGGTGCGCGGCAGCCGCGCAACCCGACGCTGGCCCAGCACCCGCCACGCCAGGTCCTGCAGCGCGAAACCCAGCGCCACCACGAAGCCCAGCAGTCCGAGGCACAGATCAAACCAGGGGACGAAAGCCGGTCCGAACTGGATCACGCCGGGCAGCAGTATCCGGTTGGTAAAACCGATGATCTCGGGCCACGCCATCCACGGCAGCAGCGAGGCGGCACGCAACAGGCCCAGCAACGGGATGCAGAACAGCAGCAGTCGCAGCACATCCCGCCACACGCCCATGCGCGTCATGCCGGCGGGCAAAGCCTGTAACGGGTTGAGCGCCACCAGCGCCGGCCAGAGCAGAAACAGCAGTAACAGGGGCGCCAGCCAGACCAGCAGGGGTGCCAGCAGTACCAGCAGCACCAGGCCCCAGGCATTGCGCCCGAGTCGATGCCATACCGCACTGGTGCGGGGAACTGCCTGCATGGGCATTGCCGGGGATTCAGCCGTCATGGTTCAGTCGCTGCCAGTCGTTGAAAACAGTGCGCGGCATCCCGCCATGATGAGCACGGGCACGCAGCAAGCGCAGACGTATTATGCCGGAATGAAACTGCAGGAAGGTATTGTTCGCCCGCGAACTAACAGCGGATAGCTGGTTCGGCGTGAATCGGTGGCGCGCTGCAACATCGCGGCGCGCGGTATTGCATCAGCCCGCTAGTGGGCGCGCGCGTTTGCACGCTGCCGGACACCACCGCCCTGCAGCAGGTTCAGCAGTTCCGCCTCGCCGCGCGACAGACCGCAGCTTTCGACCAGCTCATCCACCGACGCACCCAGGCTGACCAGCTTCGCCGCCTGCCGGTAAGGCAGTTGGCCGGGGTCACGATTTTCCAGTTCAGACTGGCGTTCCAGGGCCGTGTGCAATTCCCTGCTCACGCCGGTCAGTCGCCGGCCCACACCGATGGAACCCGCACTCAGAACCTTCAGCTGCTGCTCCAGCAGGCTGATCCGCCGCTGCAGCGCCTGCCGGTCAGCGCGCTGGCGTGACATGGCGCCCACGCCGAGGAACAGGCCACCCAGCCCAATGACCGTGACCGCACTCAGCACGGTCCAGATCCAGTACAGGTTGACCGTGGTTACTTCAGACATAAGCATCGATTCCGCCCTCTTTATCCGGTTTCTTATCTGCCTCCGGCTCATCGCGCCGTTTCTTTGGCGCTGGTTGCTCCTGAGGCTCCTCGTAATCGTGCCGCCGTATGCGGCCGCGATCACCTGCCGGCACCGGTCTGACCTTGGGTGCCTGCACCGGACGAATGGGATCGTTGGTACCCATCTTTGCGATATCCTGAATGACTCTTTCATCCACTATATCGGCAAATCGCCCGTTGACTAAAATTCCTCCAGTTCGGCCCACTCCTCGATGGAGAGCATTTTTTCCAGGTCCACCAGGATCAACAGCTGGTTGTTCTTGTGGCAGACGCCCTGGATAAACTTGGCCGATTCCTCGTTACCGACATTCGGCGCCGTGTCCATTTCCGACTGCCGCAGGTACACCACCTCGGCAACCGCATCGACCATTACGCCGATCGTATGCTCGTCGACCTCGATCACGATGATGCGCGTCTGCTCGGTCGGCGTGGTGGTCGGCAGGCCGAAGCGCTCGCGCGTGTCGACGATCGTCACCACGTTGCCACGCAGGTTGATGATGCCCAGCACGTAACTTTGTGAACCGGGTACCGGCGCGATCTCCGAGTAGCGCAGCACCTCTTTCACCTGCATGACGTTGATCCCGTAGACCTCGTCTTTCAGGCGGAAAGTCACCCACTGCAGTACCGGGTCATCCCGTTCCTTGTCTTCCTCTTCATGGTCGCCCATCGGTCGTGAACTCCTATCCGCCCGGCGTTGCCGGTTGCCCGAACCACCGCAGCACCTGTTTGCGCTGCGCGTTACGACCCGTGGCAGGCAGCCTTGCCTGCCCTAACCGGGCAAGCGACACCCCGGGCCGATGCGCCGGAAAACCGTCAATTTTCCCGGCAGCACCAGCTTAATATAGATAACTGCAGAATCCGTGCCACGTGGCGGATGAAATGGCTTGGCCGGGTTATTTTTCCGGGCCGTTGCGGCCGGCATCGCGGTCCAGCAGGACGGCGAGCTCATGGACATCCAGCAAGGCGCACATCCGGTCACGCACGGTGCCGCGCAACCAGCGTCGGCGGGTGCGGGCGCTGCGCCACTGCACATCGCTGCTTTGCAGGGTGACGGCCTCGAAAAGCTTCTGACACGACAGCGCCCACGGCGAATCCGGCAGCCGCACCAGGTATCGGGCCGGCTGGCTCTCGGCGAGGCCGACCCGCTCCGGTGCAATCCAGCGCAGGGTATCCACCACGCTGAGCGTGCGGCCCTCGGATTCCAGGATGCCCAGCATCCAGTCCGGCTGGCGGGGCAGCTGCTCGAGGCGGTCCGGGGTGCGCAGGATGCCTCCCAGTTCGATGATGGGCACGGCCAGCAGCAGGCCCTGCACATCAAACAGCAGCACTTCAAATTCCCCACGGGCCCAGTCCGGGAGTGGTTCCGGTAACGCGGAAGATGCTGGCTCGAGAACAGCCTGTTCTGCCGGCTGCGGCGGGCTCGAAGGCGCTGGCGTCTCGACCGGGAGCGGCGGTGCCTGCTCGGGAAGCTGCAGTTCGGTGGCGCCCTGCAGCAGTTCATCCAGGTAATCCAGCATGGCCTGCTGCGGCGCCACATCCACCTGTTGGTTCACAGCCGGGTCGCGGGGCTTGTCAGCCATGACTGCGGGTTCCCAGCGGCAATGCCATGTCGAACGGGTAATTCGGCTCTATGACGCCCAGCAGCACCTTGTAGGCAAGTACCGCGCGGGTGGACGGATCAAGCTGCGAAGGCGTCAGGGCCTCCTTGCTGGCGCGCCGCAGGTTGGTATCCACCGGTATATGTGACTTCCAGAGATGCTCCGGGTACAGCTTGCGCAGCTCGGCGCAGACCTGTTCGGAAACCCGTGTACGCCGGTCAAACAGGGTCGGCACGATCAGGTAGCGCACGCCATGGCGCAGGGAATGCCCGACCATGTCCAGGGTATGCATCATGCGCTCCAGGCCCTTGAGCGCCAGGAACTCGGTCTGTACCGGAACCAGCAGCCGCTCGCAGGCCGCCAGCGCATTGACCATGCAGATGCCCAGCTGTGGCGGGGTATCGATCAGCGCGTACTGGTAGTCCAACTGTAACTGCTGCAGCGCCCGCAGGATAACCAGGCCCAGTCCGCTGCGGCCTGCATTGCGCCGGTCCAGCGTCGCCAGCGCCGTGGAGGACGGCAACAGGCGCAGGTTGTCATGCGAAGTGGGCAGCAGCAGTTCACGCACCCGACCGACGGTCATCGGCTGATCGGCGCTGAACAGGTCGAAGGAACTGTGTTCCAGTTCATCCGGGTCGTAGCCAAAGTAACTGGTCATGGAGCCCTGCGGATCCAGGTCGACCAGCAACACGCGCTGGCCGGCTTCCGCCAGCAGACCGCCGAGCGCAATCGAGGTGGTGGTCTTGCCCACCCCGCCCTTCTGATTGGCCACGGTCCAGATATGCATGGAACGCTACGGGGATTCTTCGGGTGCGGCCGCTGGCTCTGGCTCCCGCGTGAACAGCAAGCCGCCACTGGGCAGACGCAGGGTGCGCAGCGGGCCGCTGGGTGTCTCCACCGTCGCTTCCGGCACACCACGGGGCACCGGTGGCACCGGTGGCGTAGGTACGGCCGGTGTCGGCGGTACCGGCACCGGCGGTTGACCCGGACGCAGTCCGCGCCGGATTTCCGAATCGCGCACCGTGTCAGCAAGATCCAGCAACTGGTCCCGCATGCCGCCGGCTGCATCGCTGCCCACGGCAGCCACGGAACGCCGGATATCCGGATTGCGCGATACCACCACGACAACCCGGCGATTCTGTTGCCGGCCGTCCGCGGTTTCGTTATCAGCCACCGGCTGAAATTCCGCATAACCGACCGCCGCCAGCCGTTCGGGCGCCACGCCGACTTCACTGAGCAGGCGTACGATCGCCGCGGAACGCGCCGTGGAAAGCTCCCAGTTGGTGGGATAGGCCTCGGTGTTGATCGGCCGGTTGTCGGTAAAACCCTCGACGTGCATGGGATTCGGCTGGTCGCGCAGAATCTGTCCCAGTTGTTCCAGGATGACCTCTGCATCGGCACTGAGTTCGGCACTGCCACTGCCAAACAGCAGCGAGGATTTCATCTCGATTTCCACCCACAGTTCGTCGCCGGTCACCGAGATGAGATCCTTGCTGATCATGTCCTGGAACAATTCGACCAGCTGGGTCTTGAGCACCTGCAGCTGCTCAGCCGGCCCTTCACTG
>JBFJWR010000048.1:0-12732 GCA_041623535.1 Pseudomonadales bacterium | reverse complement strand
GATGGTTTCAGGCTTCCTGATGAACAGTAGGAGAGGTCAGCAGAAACGTCACAGCAATCGGCCATCCATTTTCTGATCCGCTCAGCCAAGCCTGACGCAGGGAATGTCAGGAGCGGGCTTCCCCGGCCCGGCCGCTATCGGAAACTCTTTGAACTCGCGTTGCGCCTCCACGGCATACCCATGGATCGCAGCCGGCCGCTCTGGGAAGTGCACGTGATCGATGGCCTGGAGTCCGGCGAGTTCGCCGTGTACTCCAAACTTCATCACAGCCTGATTGATGACGCCGCCGGAGCACGCACGCGCCAATCTTCCCTATGCAGACACCTATGAGTCCACGGTGACCGCATGCCGGAAATCACTCCCGCACATTCAGCAGATCATTGACGACATGGAAGGCGCGTTACAGGAACTCGAACGGTTCGCCGGGATCCAGTGATCCGGCGAAGACAGGATGCGGGTCAGCGCGGCAGGACGGCAGTCAGCGGCTGGGCGAGAACCCACAACCCGAAGACGGTGAATCCCACCATCATCAGCAGCATCGGCACCTGGCTGAGCAGTGCCGTGCTGCGTGACGGCCAGGTACGCAGCGCGACCTGGTGTGCAACACACACGCTCACGACGTGCCCCAGCAGAATCAGTCCGACCTGGGAATGCCAGACCAGCCCCATGTCCGGCAGAATCGGGGCACGGAAGTGCATCGCGGTACCGAACAGGTCCCAGCGCCAGCCGAACGGGTCCGAGACCACGCTGAGGATCTTCATCCCGTGCATCGTGATCAGCGTCCAGTAGTGGGTCATGTTGTAGACCAGCGCGATCGGCAGGAGGCTGTAGCTGAAATCCAGCGCCAGCATCCGCAAAGGACGCGGACTGCGCGTGATCCGCTTCATGAGCCACACGGCCGCCAGGTACAACGCCAGGTACAGGAACGGGGAAGCAAAAAGCCAGAACGTTTCCCAGGCCATGTAAACCGGCATCAGGGTGTGCATCATGCGCATCGGGCTGGCGCCGGCCAGTTCGGTAAAGATGCCGGAGGGATCGCGCCAGAACAGCCCGACCCACCACTGCGTCGCCTGCAGGCCATCAAAGGCGGTCGTCGAGATCATGGCCAGGACGAACACGACCGTGGACAGGTGCCCGGGGCGCTGCTGAATCAGGCCGGCAAAAGGCCAGCGGAATCGCAGGTGACGTCGTCCGGCCTCGCAGCAGTATTCGACGGGCGCCATGGTCGCCACCAGCCTGAAGAACACCGAGAAGAATTCACAGTGCCGGAACCAGTTTCGGCTCCCGATCAGCAGGACGCCGGCAATGTTCAGAACCGCATAGCCGGACAGGAAAATCGCGAGACTTTGCGGTGTCCGGTGGCTGAACAGCTCGAACCAGATGAAGGCAAGATAAAACAGCAGGGCGGGCCAGTCCGCCAGCCATGCCGGATAGGGAAAAAACCCATCGCGGCGGCCTCGCGACACCAAGGCCGCCACAGCATCCGCCAGCGTGCGGAACGGATTGAGCACCGCCCATGCATCCCCGATCACGGCGACCAGGTAGGTGAACAGCAGCAGGAAGATGATCCAGAAGAACACCGGCGCGAAATTGCGCAGCGGATCGACACTGCCCAGGAAACCGGTAGCGATGCACAGGAAAAGCAGGAAGAGGCTCAGCGTGCGAAGAACCGGGATCAGCCAGCCTGCCCGGCGGACCGGCACACGTGCACGGCTGACCGGACCGGAGTCCTCCCTGGGACCGCCTGATCGTGACCAGAACAGGCCGACCAGGACAAACGACACCACCAGCGTCGCCGCGGCGCCCCAGTTGTACAGGGCCAGCGGAACAGGGAGATTGTAGGCCGCGCCGAATCCGTGCGCGCCCGCCCAACCCGGCACCAGCAGGCCGGCGAGCGGGTACAGCGCGAGGCGCCGGGTTTTACGTGCCAGGGCCTCTCCGTGCAGGCTGCTGGTCAGGGCGTCCGGACCCCTCCAGGACCTTCCCGTACTTCCGGCACGGGCAGGTTGCGCGCGCTCCTGGAAGCCGCCAGTGTCTGCTCCCAGAGTTGCAGGAAGGTCTCTGCCGAGTTGTAGAACGTGTCCAGTGCTTCCTGACCACCCTCGAGCCGGATTTCCTCGACCAGGTCGGGGATCAGGCCGTAGTGGTACATGCCACCTTCGTTCACATCCCAGATCCTGCCATCCGGCACGGCGAGCAACTCGATGGTCACCGGTTCCACATCACTGAACCGCGGGCCCCAGCCCGCGCCCTGGAACAGGGTAAAGGGATAGTCCACCTTTCCTGTTACATCGATACGCCCCTGGCCGCGCGGTCCCGGCAGCGTGCGGATGCCGTTCGCATCAGCGCCGTATCCGACCGAGAACGGACGACTGGTGCCACTGGCGATCCAGTGCGGGCGCAGCTTCTTCAGGAAGTCCACGTGCCCCTTGCCGTTCCCGTTGCCCGGGTAGACGATGCCGCCCTGGCGGATGATCTGCTCGATCTGCTGCTTGTCGATGCCGCCCTGCCCGCCATGACCGGAGACCAGCGGATAGTCCGGCTCGGTCTGGGCCGTGTAATCGAGCATCAGTTGCTTGCTGCGATACGCCGCGTGATCGATATCCAGGATGAAGCCCTTCTTCATGATCTTGTTGATGGCGTAGTAACCCAGGTCGGTGATCAGGCGGTTGTTGCACTGGCGGCCGGTCGGGTACACCGGGGCCTTGCCGAGCAGGGTTTCGTACAACAGTTCCTTCAGGGGTGACGGCACGTTGTGACCTTGCTGGTCGAATTCCGCCGGGTAAACCATCCCGCCAGTGGTGGGCCCGGGACCCTTGAAGTTCACCCCGGCGTTGTAGAAAAAGGTGTCGCCTTCGCCGCCGTTCTCACAGGGCGAGACATCCCAGAACCCCTTCGTGCCGTAGAAGCCCACCAGGTTCAGCACCTCGCTGAACAGGCCGGCGCCGCCCAATGCCGAATCCACGTCGTGGAAGGGATAGACATGCCGTACACCGGCCTCCCAGGCCATGTCGATCTGCGCGTCGATCTGCGCCTTGGTGCAGTGGCGTATCTCCTGGCCACCGGGCAGGAAGGTGACATTGCAGCCGAAGATGTTGGAGAACTCCAGTCCCGGCACCACGGCGAGCTTGCCGTCGGCGATCACGCGGCGCGCCTCCGCCGGGTCCTTCACGATGCGGAAGAAGCCCTTGCCGGGGCCACCGTACTGGGCGTCGATGTAGTCCTGGATGACGTAGGCATACTTGACCTGCTTCATCCCGATGCTCATGTCCTTGCAGTCCACTTCGCCTTCATAGTTGCGCTGCTGCGCGGTGGCCTCGCGCCCGAATTCACACAGGGCCTCGATGTTGGTGCCGAGCATGCTCATGACCCGCAGACCCGACAACCAGGCCCGCTCCACCCAGCGCCAGTACATCTGCTGGTGCAGGAAGGAATCGTGTTTCGGCCAGTCCACGAAGGTGGGCCAGCCTTTCGTGTCGTGCGTCTGACCGGGATTTGAATCCAGCACCAGGGCCTCGGGGTCCAGCCAGCCGTCCGGCCCGTGGATCTTTTCGCAGTCGTGCAATGCATGGGTGACGCCGAAGCGATCGACCGCATGACCATACAGGACCCCGCCTGCCGCGGCGCCGTCCTCGGTGCTGCCGTCCGACAGCTGGTCCGCATTCGCCATGTGGGTGTGCACCTCGGCAAAACCGAGTACCGGCTTGTCGACGTCACCCTTGTACGTCTTGCCCACCACCCCGAGTGGCATTTCAGGGTATTCGGCGCAGCCATCCGCCGGCTCGAACTTCAATTTGGCAGGGGCATCGGCGAGGGCCAGCGTGTTGTTCGAACCCACCGCGAGAAATGCGCCGCGTGTACTGGCCGTCAGCGCACCGTCCCCGGTTTCATCGAACGTCCAGTCGGAGCCGTCTTCGGCATCGGCCTGCGGGACGACCGAGACACCCGAACCCGTCGCAGTCATCAGCATTTCGTCGGGCGTGTAAAACAGGTAGCGGGCCAGGTTGGCCGCACGCATGTAGAACTTCTCTGCTTCCGCCCTGTTGCCGCCCGCGGTGAACGCCGCGCCGCTGCGCGTGACATAGCCGTCATCGGCTTTCATGACAAAACACTGGTTGAAGAGGTCGTACTTGCCGTAGGCAACACGGCCGGCGGGACGGCCCACAGGCGTTTCCTGGTTGCGACCTTTCCCCATTTCCGCCCCACGCCCGGGATTGTTCTCGCCGGTGGCGGGGGCATGGTTGGGCTGGTGCTCGGCGAGCGCGATGCCCGCGTGGATCATGGATATGGCCAGCAGCACGACGCTTCTCTTCTTCACGATTCTCTCCTCGTCGGGCGGCGCTCGCGGGCGGGCGTTCCGGCGGTCGGGGGTGATGGGCAGGACATTAAAATTCTAGACCGGTCAGTACGAATATGCATCCGTTCTGCGCAACCAGGTCACGGCACTGCAGGCGTGGCAGGCCCCCAGGCAGGTCAGTCGATGACATTCAGCCCCGGCAAGTGAATGGGCTATGGTTGACTGGATGATCCACCGTGGATCGAGAAAGCGATCGACTGACCAGAACGGGGATATTGATATGGGATTCGGTGAACAATACGGCCCCTGGGCCCTGATAACGGGCGCATCAGCCGGCTTCGGAGAACTGTTTGCCCGCGAGCTGGCAGCCAAGGGTCTGAACCTCGTCCTCCTGGCGAGGCGCCTGGAGCGGCTGGAAAAACTGGGCGAGGAATTATCTGCCGAATACGGCATCGAGTACCGCGCCATCGGTGCGGACCTGTCCGCGCCGGATTTTCTACCCGGTGTGGCCGAGGCGACCGCAGACCTGGAGATTGGCCTGCTGATCAATAACGCAGGGTTTACCAATACCGGCGACTTCCTGGATAACAAGCTCGAGGACGAGATCCGGCTGGTGGATGTCAATTGCCGCGCCGCCATGATCATGGCGCACCACTTCGGCAGGCCGATGCGCGAACGCAAGCGCGGCGGGATTATCTTTTCGGCGTCGATTGCCGGATTTGGCGCGATCCCGATCTGGGCCAATTACGCGGCATCAAAAGGTTACGACCTGTTACTGGGCGAAGCGCTGGGCGCTGAGCTTGCGAAGGATCACGTCGACGTACTGTCGATGTGCCCGGGCGCCACCCATACGGAGTTCGCGACCTTTGACGGACCCATTGCCCGGCTGACCGTCATGCATCCGGAGCCGGTGGTCCGCGGCGCACTCCAGGCGCTGGGCAGACGGCGGACCTGGATTGCCGGCCCCTTCAACCGATTCAATGTTTTCATGTACCGACTACTGCCACGATCCGTGGGACGCCAGCTTGCAGGCTACTTCATCCGGGACGTCGTATCGCATTAGCTGCAAACAAGGCGACTGACCATCCACCCAGCAACGGGAGCGAAAGCGTGATGAACGAACAAGTGGTACGAGCAGGGTTTTTGCTCGCTGGCATCGTGAATATCGTTGGCATCCTGATCGTGACCCATGGCATGACCAGCGCGACAATCGGCAATGCGGACCCCGCAGTATCCTCCGATTTTGGCATTATTTCGATCATCCTCTGGGGCCTGGCCTACATCGCCACGATCCCGCATGCTGCCAGCAGCATCCTGTTGCCCGCGGTTTTCGCGCTGGAGAAGCTTGCCTATACCATCAACTGGGCAATCTGGATGGGGAACCATGCCGCGTCTGTTGAAGTCATCCGCAATGAAGACTTTCTGGGCGGATTCTTCCTGGGTGGCTACGGCATCAACGACGGGCTCTTTTGCGTGTTCTTTGGCTTCGTAGCCGTGGTGAACCTGCGCAAACGAGCCCAACAGGCAGGGCAATAACGGCGAAAGTTGTTGCGACAGGTTTCCCGGAATGACAACCTGCCCGCAACGCTCCGCTCGGTCAGCGCCTAGTCATTGCGCTCCGTGACTTCCAGCAGGTGATAGCCGAACTGGGTCCGCACCGGGCCCTGCACGGTATTCACCGGCGCACTGAACACGACCTTGTCAAATTCAGGCACCATCTGGCCCGGGCCAAAAGTGCCCAGTTCGCCGCCGGCCTGCCCCGACGGGCAGGTGGAGTGACTCTTCGCCAGTTCTGCGAAATCCGACCCGGCCTCGATCTGCTCCTTCAGGTCATTACAAAGTTCTTCAGTCGCAACAAGAATGTGACGCGCCGATGCCTGTACCATGGGGTTCTCCTCCGATGAATTTCGTCTCAGGTGGATAATTCTGCCAGAACCAACTGACGGATACTGCCCCCCGCAGGCAGTCAGCAGTCAGCCCCCCGACGGGATCATTGATTCGGGTGGCTCGCAAACAGGGTCATTGTTAAGAGGCCGGACGGAAATGATGGTGCCTATTCGGGTCAGGGATCAGTAAAGATGAAAGTAATCTGGATTGCTGCATTTGCGCTTCTTTTGTCCGCATGTAGCACCCATTTTTCCTATAACAATCTGGACTGGCTGATCCACTGGTATGTAGATGACTACGTGGACCTGAACAGGACACAAAAGAAACGCTTCGACGAGAAGTTTGAGAAATGGATGGCCTGGCATCGCGCTGAGGAACTGGCAAGGTACCAGCGCCATTTACAGGACATCAGAAGTCTCCTGGAACAGGACTCCATCACCAAAGAGCAGGTTTTGGCGCAGATTGATTCCGGCCGGGAACACTGGATTCGACTGCGAACGCACATCCTGCCCGACCTGGCCGAACTGGCGATGTCACTGAGTCAACAACAGGTCGACGAACTGTTCTCCAGTCTCGAGGAGAAGAATGCCGAGCAGGAGCAGGAACATCGGGCCATGACCCGGGACGAATCAGTGGAGGAAATCCGGGAGACACTGGAAGACGAGCTGAAAGACTTCATTGGCAGGCTGACCGATCAGCAGAAGGCGCTGGCGAGAAGCGCGGCCATCAAGTTCTCTCCGAATCGAATCGAGTGGATCAGGTACCGGCGCGCGTTCCAGTCGGCGGCCAGGACAATGCTGAATCGAAAGGACTCAAATCCTGATTTCAAAGTGGATTTTGTAAAGTTGTTGAACAAGCCGGAAGCCTTTCAACATGACCTGTATGTGCGGAATAGCGCTCAGAATCTGCAGGTATTTGCGCAATTCGTCGTTGATACGTTTCCAACGCTGACACCAAAGCAGAAAAAGCGTCTGTTCGGAGAATTGGACAACCTGATCGAGGATCTATCAGAACTCCGGAAGAACAGGCCGCGCACCTGAGTATCCGCAAGCAGGCAGCGCATCATCGGCGAGAACCGATCCGGTCAGTCACGAGAAAACCGCTCCGGCCCAACCTGTATTTTCAAATTCAGATCGCCGCCAACCGTGCCTCATGCTCCGCAACAGAGATGATACGGTCACTGGATCTGTCCCAGAGTATACATCGCAGTGCATGCGGAACATCCGCCAGCCGCAAACGGGGGACAGACTCGAACAGGTGGCTGTACGCCTGGTGACAGGCCGCAAGGTGGTAATTCGGAATCCGCGCAGACAGATGATGCACATGGTGGTAGCCAATATTCCCCGTGCACCATCGCAACCATGGGGGCAGGTCCAGGTAACTGGTCCCAACCAGCGCTGCCGTATCATAGTCCCACGTTGCATCTCCCACCGCGTGGGAGTTTTCAAAATTATGTTGCACCGCGAACAGCACGATGCCCGCGCCGCCCGCCAACGCATTGCTGACCAGGTACACGGCAAAAAACTGTACCGGCCCCAGCCACAATGACATCAGCACCCAGACAGGCAGCAAAACAAGATTATTGAGCGTCATGTGCCAGAATTCTGCTGAAGACGCCCACACGCGCGATTCATGCGCTGCTGCCAGTTGCCGCATTGGCGCGCCTGTCTGTTGCCGTTTGCCACGCAGGACGTCGATGAGCAACGCGCCCATGCCCCTTATCCAGTTCACACGTGGGCTGATCACCATGTACAACAGGCCCGCGAACGGGGCCAGAAAGATTCTACGGTTGCGGACATAGGACTTCTGCTGCTGATCCGATAACGCTTCGTACTCATCGGTGCTCAGTGTCGCCAGGGGGCCCCGGTATTGATCCCAGTTTCCGTTGGTCGCGTGATGAAAATTATGATGCTGGGCCCACACATACTGCGGCATACCGGAAATCACACCGAACAGGAAACCAAAGACCTGATTGTGCCTGCGACTTCGAAACAGGCTCATGTGCCCGCAGTCGTGCATCAGCACAAAAATGCGCAGCAGCACGCAACTCATCAGCAAGGTGGGCGGTATCACCCACAACCAACCCTGCTGAAACCCCAGCGAGACCAGCCACCAGGTGACTGCCAGCAGGATGAGCGTGCTGCCTGCCTGCCAGAACGCCTGCCGTTCGTCCGCACGGGCAAACCGTGTGATCAGCTCACGTTTTTGGGCTTTCAGTGCCTCAGTGTTCGGCATTGCGTTTCCTCAATGGGATGTGCATACGCCGTTATACAGAAAAAATGGCCCGGTATCTCAAGACCACGGAGCCGGGGGAATGGGGAGCCCGATAACCAGTCACCGTACCCTGGGAAGCCCACCGACAATTTTGATGGATATTTCCAGGTGGATCAGCCCCGGCTCCGCTTTCGCCAGACACTGGCCAGCCAGGGCTGCTGATCACGCGGCAGCCCGGCCGGTCGGTAGTAATGCTCCAGTTCATTAAATCCGGCGGTGGCCAGGTAGGCACGCCAGGCCGGGAGGTCGTGATAGACGCAATAACGACTGCCGTTCCACCCTTCCTGGTTTTCGCCACGTGGGTTGGAGGAGAACAACACCCCACCGGGGCGCAACGCTGCATGGAGTTCGCCAAGAATGCGCGGCAGTTCCTGGCTTGGCACGTGAAACAGGGAGGCATTGGCGAATATGCCATGGAAATGCCCGGTTGGCAGATCCAGCGCCAGGAAGTCCTGCTCCCACACTTCGCAGTCACTGTTCTTGCGTGCCAGTTCCGCAAGCGGCGCTGCGCCTTCCAGGCCGACTGCAACGTGTCCCAACTTGCTGAATGCAGCCAGATCACGGCCGGGCCCACAGCCGAAATCCAGAATGTGAAATGGTGCTTCCCCATGGATGTGCCGCAGCAACGCATCAATGTTCTGCCGAACATCGTGGTGACGCGTGCCCTCCCAGAACTGGTTTGCGCGACTGCTGTAGTCCAATACCGTTTGCCGGGAGATCGACACCAGTTCCTTGTCTGAGTGTTTCACTGCGTATCATTCCGAAACGGGAAGCAGTGCGCCTCTCCAGCGCGAGATGCCATCTTCATTCTCTTTTGGGTTGTTTCGTGCAAATTGTGCGACGTTTTTATTCTAGCTTCGCGCATGTGATCCGCCCCGGATTTTCCGGAGACTCCAGCCTAATGAGGGGATGGAGTCATGCGGGTTCCACCCGGATGTACTCCAGAGGTTGGGGAACGAGCTCTACGACTGTGCGGAGCCGTGTGGCAACGCTGCCCACCAGTTGCCTGTCGCCAACGCGTTCCCCGGGGAACGCGTGGCTTCGCGCCGACATGTGCTCCGCATGGACGAATGAGTCCCAGCACGGTGATCACCGCCATGCCAACGTGAACCACGCGACGCTGCTGCGTTTGGCCGGATTCCTGTGTTTCCTGCTGGCAGTGGCCGGCCTACTACTACCGTTGGCGCCAGCGTCGTCATGTCACTGTCCCGCTGCGGGGCCGAATACGTTTAATATGGAGCGGACCGGAAAGATACTGTGTGAATACGGTTCAGGCGCTATGGATACGGCTGCAGTCAGGGCAGTGTGCTTCGATCTCAGCGGCGTACTGTACGAGGGCGAATCCGTGATCCCCGGCGCGGTCGAGACAGTCGCCGGAGCGCGGGAGCGGGATCTCGTGCTGCGTTTCGTCACCAACACGGCGACCAGGAGTACGGAGCAGCTCCTGGACAAGCTGCACGGGTTCGGCATCCCGGTGGAACCGCAGGAACTGTTCACCGCGCCGGTCGCCGCCCGCGAGTACATCACGCAACGCCGCCTGCGACCCTACTGCCTGGTGCATCCGGCAATCCGGGGCGAGTTCGCATCACTGGATCAGCAGCAGCCTGATTGCGTGGTCCTCGGGGATGCGCGGGACGAACTCAGCTACGCGTCGCTGAATCAGGCCTTCCGGTTGTGCATGGAGGGCGCCCCCCTGATCGGCATCGGCATGAACCGCTATTTCAAGGACGAGGATGGCCTGCAGTTGGACGCCGGTGCGTTCATCCACGCACTGGAATGGGCGGTGGAGACCGAGGCCGTGATCATGGGCAAGCCCAGCGCAGCGTTCTATGCCCAGGTCGTGCAAAGCACACCCTTTGAAGCCAGTGCATGCCTGATGGTGGGAGACGATGCGGATGCGGATGTGGCAGGCGCCATGCAGGCGGGACTCCAGGGTTGCCTGGTACGCACCGGGAAGTACCGTCCCGGTGACGAGGACCGGCTTCCGGAAGGCGCGCAGGTGATTGATTCGGTGCGCGAATTACGCGCCATGATCGACACGGGTTGAGCCCGCCGCGCCGCTGCCCTGGCCGGTGTGCACTTTGGCGGCAGGCATATCCGGAAACTTCACCTCGTGCCGGTAGCGGACGATGCTATCCTTCGGGAGTGAAGAAATTCCCCGCAAGGCGCGCGCTTCTGCCGGTTCTGACCCTGCTCCTGCTGTGGATGCATCCAGGAACGACCTGGGCAGCAGCGCCCGGCTTCCTGCTCGAGATCGATGGCCCGATCGGTCCCGCGATCAGTGCGCACGTGGTGAAGTCCCTCCAGGTTGCCGCGGACCGTGATGCGCAACTGGTGGTCCTGCGCATCGACACACCCGGCGGGCTCGACGCCTCCATGCGTGACATCGTCAAGGCCATCCTGGCCTCGCCCGTGCCGGTGATCGGTTACGTGGGGCCGTCGGGCGCACGCGCTGCCAGCGCCGGCACCTATATTCTCTACGCCACGCACCATGCCGCGATGGCGCCCGCGACCAACCTGGGCGCCGCCACGCCGGTTGCCATCGGCGGCCCACCAAAGATGCCCGAGATGCCCTCCGGAAAACAGGAAGGAAAGGATGACGACGCGGACAGGGAGGCGGCACCGGCGCCCGGCAATGCCGCGGAGCGCAAGGCCGTCAACGATGCCGTGGCCTATATTCGCGGCCTGGCCGAACGCCGCGGGCGCAACGCGGACTGGGCGGAGCAGGCCGTACGCAACGGTGCCAGCATTTCCGCGGCGGAGGCATTGGAGCAGAACGTCATCGAGACGCTGGCCGAGGACATCACCACCCTGCTGAAGGAACTGGATGGCAGGCAGTTCAGCATATCCGGCGCCAAGGTGACGCTGCAGACGGACGGGCTGACGCTGATCACCCTCGAGCCGGACTGGCGCACCGAACTGCTGGCGATCCTGACCAACCCGACCGTGGCCTACCTGCTGCTCATGATCGGCATCTACGGCCTGATCCTGGAGGGATACAGCCCCGGCGCCCTGGTTCCGGGCGTGGTCGGCGCCATCTGCCTGTTGCTGGCGCTGTTCGCGCTGCAATTGCTGCCCGTCAATTACACCGGCCTGGCGCTGATCATCCTCGGGGTCGTGCTGATGATCGCCGAAGGTTTCATGCCCAGTTTCGGCATACTCGGGTTTGGCGGTGTCGCTGCTTTCGTGATTGGCTCAATCATGCTGCTCGATACCGAAGTGCCCGGCTACCAGGTGCCACTCGCGCTCGTCGCCGGGATCGCCAGCGCTGCCGTGCTGCTGATCGCCATGACCATGTACCTGTTGTTGCGCTCCCGCCGGCGCGCGCTGGTCACTGGTCGCGAAACACTGGTCGGCGCCGCGGTGGAGGCGATCGAGGACTTCTCGGGCGAGGGCCCGGTCTGGTTGCATGGCGAACGCTGGACCGCCGAGTGCGCGCGGCCCGTGCGAAAGGGGCAGAAGCTCACGATCACCGCACGCGACGGCCTGCGGTTGACGGTGGAACCGGCCGCGGAAACGGAAACAACAGAGGATTCATAATCATGCTTGCAAATTTTGGTGGCGTCTTCCTGGTCCTGGTGATCGCCTTCCTGGCCGCGGCGATCCGCGTCCTGCCCGAGTACGAGCGCGGCGTCGTTTTCACGCTCGGGCGTTTCACCGGCGTCAAGGGGCCGGGCCTGATTCTCCTCATTCCGATCGTCCAGCGCATGGTGCGCGTGGACCTGCGGGTGATTGTCATGGATGTGCCGACCCAGGACGTGATCTCCAAGGACAATGTGTCCGTGAAGGTGAACGCCGTGGTGTACTTCTACGTCGTCGACCCGGAGCGGGCGATCATCCAGGTGGAACGCTACTACGACGCGGTCAGCCAGCTGGCCCAGACCACGTTGCGGTCCGTGCTGGGCCAGCACGAACTCGACGACATGCTGGCCGAACGCGACAAGCTGAACAAGGACATCCAGACCATCCTCGACAAGGCCACCGATGCCTGGGGGGTCAAGGTCAACAATGTCGAGATCAAGCACGTCGACCTGGACGAAAGCATGATCCGCGCCATCGCGAGACAGGCCGAGGCGGAACGCTCCCGGCGTGCCAAGATTATTCATGCCGAGGGCGAGGTGCAGGCTTCCGAGAAACTGCGTGACGCCGCGGCCCGGCTGTCCGAACAACCGCAGGCCATGCAACTGCGCTACCTGCAGACCCTGATCGAGGTGGCCGGAGAGAAGAATTCGACCATCGTCTTCCCACTGCCCATGGACCTGATCGAGCCGTTG
>JBFJWR010000047.1:0-12771 GCA_041623535.1 Pseudomonadales bacterium | reverse complement strand
TGATTGGTTTCCAGCAGCAACGCATCGCAGGCCTGGTAGTGCGTTTTGACCAACGGCGTCACCGTGCCCAGATCGGTCAGCAGGCCCAGGGATCTGCCTTCGGCCTCGACCACGAACTGCACCGGTTCGCGCGCATCATGCGGAACAGGTACGGGCAGGATACGAAAGTCACCGACTTCGAATGCCTGTTCACCAAGAATGTACTGCACTTCAAGCTTGCGGCCGAGTACGTCAGATGCCGAGGTGCCGCGCGTCGCGTACACCGGAATCTGCAGTTCGCGCGAGAGGCGGCGCACGCCACTGGCATGATCGCGATGTTCATGCGTAACCAGCACCGCGGTCAGGTCTTCCGGCACCATGCCCAGGCGTTCCATGCGGCGCGCAACCTGCGGAAACGTAAAGCCACAGTCGACCAGCAACACGGTGTCGCCCGATGCCAGCAGCGTGCCATTGCCGCCACTGCCACTGCCTATGGATGCGAAACGCATCAGCGCAAATCCTTCACGATCATCAGCTGATGTTTTCGCGAATAATATTCAGCAGGTTTTCGCTGACGTCCGCCGGTGCCATCTCGCCGGACGCATCCCGGACGCGAACCAGCACCACGCCAGACGCGGTGTTATCCAGGTGCAGGCGCAGGGCATTGGTGAGCGCCGGATCAACGTTTTCCGACTGCGTGGATTCATTGCCCATCATGCGACCGAAGAAACCGGGTTCATCAGATCCGGAATCTCCGTCCAGCACGACGTAATAGATGGCATTGTTACGATCCAGGTCGCGCACATCGATGCGCGCCTCGGTGAGCGCCTGCCCGACTGCAGCCCAGGCGCGGTCAAACTCGAGTTCCAGTTTCAGGGTCGGAATGCCGTCGGCGCCCCGTTCAAAAGTCGCCTTGGGACGACCGACCAGGCTTTGTGCCAGCAGGGAAACGGTGCGTGCCCGGCTGGAGCCCCGCGCCAGGTGGACCTGCAATTCCAGCAACATGCCGGCTTCCAGCCCGGGATTGTCGGATTTCTCCGGCCAGCGCAGTGCATCCGCAGACTTGGCACCGTGCTCGTTGACACTGATGTCCTTGTGCAACAGGTGGATCTCGGTGGTTCCCGGACGGACGCCGTGTTCCAGCCGCATGCGGAAGCGGTCGCGGGTTTCCAGGCTGCCGGCGCCGGAGAACTGTGAGAACAGCTGCCGGAACAGGTCGGTACTCTGTGCGCCCCGGCCGGACAGCCAGACGGTTTCCACCACGCCCTGGGTGGCATCTTCGTAGTCGATACCAATACCGTTCACTTCCCAGAACTCGTTCACGGCCGGCCAGACTTCGGCAGGCGCCGCTTCAACGAGGATCCAGCTGCGATCTGCCAGCCGCTGGATGCTGACGCGCTCGCGCTTCTTGCTGCCGCCCAGGGTTTCCGGACGCGGCACTTCGAAAGCCGCCGGCCGGGTGGTCCGCTCCACCGGCGGGATCACCAGCAAATCATCGACCGCCACGGTACGCAGCCCGGGCGGAACTTCCATGCGCGGGGTTTTCTGCGCCTGCAGGTATTCGTCTTCGCGGTCACGAAACCAGCCTTCCTTGCCAAACAGGGCGCCACAACCGGTCAGCCCCGGCAGGGCCAGGCACAGGCATATCCAGCCAATGAAGTTTCTTCCTTGCATGTTCTCGCAGCTCCCGGGGTTCAATCCCTTATGACTCCGGCACGTTGCAATGCAGCCAGCAACGTACCGTGATGTTCTTCAGCCAGCGCAGTCAGCGGCAGGCGGATTCCTATATCGATCAGGCCCATCTTGTGCAGCGCCCACTTGACCGGAATGGGGTTGGCCTCGGTAAACAGCAGGTCGTGCAGTTCAACCATTTGTGCGTCCAGCCGGCGTGCCTCGCTGGCATTGCCGGTAAGCGCGGCGGCACAGGCATCGCGCATCTCTTTCGGGCAGACGTTCGCCGTCACCGACACGTTGCCCTTCGCGCCCAGCAGCATGAACTCAATGGCGGTGGCGTCATCGCCGGAGTACACCGCGAAATTTTCGCTGCACAGGGCCAGCAGTTCACGCCCGCGTTCGAGATCACCCGTGGCATCCTTGATGCCAACAATGTTCTCCACTTCGATCAGCCGCGCCACGGTGTCGTTCTTCAGATCAATGGCCGTACGACCGGGCACATTGTACAGAATCTGGGGCACATCCACTGCCTCGGCAATCACCCGGTAATGCTCGTACAAACCCTGCTGGGTGGGCTTGTTGTAATAAGGGGTAACCAGCAGACAGGCGTCCACACCGACCTCGGCGGCCTCGCGGGTCAACTGCATGGCCTCGCGCGTGGAATTCGAACCGGTGCCGCCGATGACCTTGAGGCGGCCGGCAGCCCGCTCCACCACGCGTGCGATCACGGATATGTGCTCGCCGTCATCCAGGGTCGATGATTCACCGGTGGTTCCCACCGCGACCAGGGCGTCCGAGCCGGCCGCTGCATGAAAATCCACCAGTCGGTCCAGGGCGGTCCAGTCGATATTTCCATCCGGAAACATCGGGGTGGCCATTGCAACAATACTGCCGGTAATCATGGAAGTGGCATGCCTTCAAGGTGGAAAAACGTAATCTTATGTAGCGCAGCCCATGCGAACAAGGCTTGATCGCCAATCCGGCCCATCCGGGCCGCCTGCCTGTTATACACTAAGCGCAAAATACCGCTGCAAACGGAGTTGCCCCATGCCCGCCACCCCGAATCCCAACCTGCTGGTCGTTTCCGCGATCGGCCAGGACCGGCCCGGCCTGATCGATGAACTGTCCGGGCTCGCGGCGGATGTGCGCTGCAATATCGTGGACAGCAGGATGACGGTGCTGGGCGGCGAGTTCGCCATCATCATGCTGATTTCAGGCTCCTGGGATGCCATTGCCAAGCTGGAATCGTCCCTGCCCGGCGTCAGCGACCGTCTCGGCCTGACCACCACGGTACGGCGTACCGGGGAGCGCCCCGCCCAGGCGCAGAGCATGCCTTACAACGTCCACGTGATTGCGCTGGATCAGCCCGGCATCGTACACGAGATCGCCCATTTCTTCGCCGCGAAGGGCATGAATATCGACGATATGTACACCGGCACCTACCGGGCACCACATACCGGATCCCCCATGTTCACCCTGACCATGACCGTGAGCGTACCCGGCAACATGCATATCGCCGGCCTGCGCGAGGAATTCATGGTCTTCTGTGATGATCGCAACCTCGATGCGGTGATCGAGCCGCTGCGCAACTAACCAAGGAGCCCCCCGATGCCCGTAACCCTGAACAAGCGCGTACCCGCCTTCAAGGCCCCGGCCACCAGCGAGACCGAGGTCAAGAGCAGCGAACTGAAAGGCTCGCCCTATGTCATTTACTTCTATCCCAAGGACAACACACCCGGTTGTACGCAGGAAGGTCAGGATTTCCGCGACCTGTATCCGAAATTCAAAAAACTGGGCGTTCAGGTATTCGGCGTATCCCGCGATTCATTGCGGGCCCATGAAAACTTCCGCAAAAAGTTCGAGTTTCCCTTTGAACTCATCGCCGATCCCGAGGAAACCCTGTGCACCCTGTTTGACGTGATCCGCATGAAAAACATGTATGGCAAACAGGTCCGGGGCATCGAACGCAGTACGTTCCTGGTCGATGAAAAAGGCATCCTGCGACGCGAATGGCGCAAGGTCAAAGTGCCGGATCATGCGGCAGAGGTTTTGGCCGCAGCCGGGGAACTCAGCTAAACGAAGAGTCGGAGCGCCGGGGCGACGCAGCCGGTCAGTTATGCGGGATCAGACAGCGAAGCGATCTGATTCTCGCTGGCTGCGCCTTCCACGGCCGCCGGCCAGGCATTCAGCACCGCCTTGAACAGGGTGGCCAGCGGAATGGCAAAGAACACCCCCCAGAAACCCCACAAGCCGCCAAACAGCAGCACCGCGACGATAATGGCCACCGGGTGCAGATTGACCACCTCGGAAAACAGCAACGGCACCAGCACGTTGCCGTCCAGCGCCTGGATGATAGCGTACACGACCATCAACCAGGCAAAATCTGCCGTCCAGCCCCATTGCAGGAACCCCACCAGCGCCACCGGCACGGTCACCACGGCCGCACCGATATAGGGAACCAGCACCGACAGGCCCACCATGACACCCAGCAGCGTGGCGTACTTCAGGCCCAGCATGGCCAGGCAGATATAGGTGACCATGCCGACGATCAGGATCTCCGCCACCTTGCCCCGCACGTAATTGGCAATCTGGTCGTCCATTTCTTTCCAGATTCGGTTCATGAGCTTGCGCTTGCGCGGCAGGAAGCCCTTGATCCAATCCAGTAACAGGTCGCTGTCCTTGAGAAAGAAAAACACCAGCATCGGCACCAGGACCAGGTAGATCAGGACCGCGACCAGGCCCGGCAGGCTGGCCAGCGAATAGGAAACCACCAGTTGCCCGAGTTTGCCGATCTCGCCGCCGGCCTCTTTGAACCAGGAACTGATCTGCGCCTGGCTGACCAGTTCCGGATACTGCGCCGCGAAAACTTCCAGTTTGACCTGGGAAGACTGGATCAGGCGCGGCAACTCACCGATAAAGGCCGCCACCTGCTTCCACGCCAGTGGCATGACGACCAGAAGCAGGGCAAGCAGGGCAGCCATGAAAATCGTGAAAACGATACTGACGGCCAACAGGTGCGGGATCCTGCGTGCCTCGAGCTCCTCGACCACGCCCTGCATGAGAAAGGCAAAGATGACGGACGCAATGACCGGGGCCAGCATCCCGCCCAGCGTGAGGATCACGGTGAACGACAATATCAGCACGATGAGAAACACGACCGCCTCTTCATCCGAGAGATATCGGTCAAACCAGTCGCGCAGAACTTTCATCATGACAGCAGTATTTAACCCTTTTTCTGGATCAGATAGCGAAAGGTTTTCGCAGATTCCGAGAAGCCAATAATTTCATGGCCGCTGATTCTCGCATAGGCGCGAAAATCCTCCACCGATCCGGGATCGGTGGCCAGCACTTCGAGCACACTGCCGGTGGGCAGCCCCGCCAGTGCAACTTTCATGCGTAACAGGGGCAGCGGGCAGCGCAAACCGGTGGCGTCCACCGTCAGGGCGATATTTTCATCAGCTACAGCTGGCATTTGCATAGGACCCGGGTCGATAAGCTGCTCAACTGCAGAATGGCGACTGGCAAAGCGATTGGGCGCTCTCCGGTTGTTATATACTGCGGTTGATTCAGATCAGAACCCACCCCAAGGCGGAACCTGTGCAGTGAGCCTAACCCAGCACGCAGATTTCTTACAGTGGCGCCGCCCTGCACTTCGAATTTTGTGCGCCTGCCTGCTGTCGCTCGGGCTGGCCAGCACCGGCCAGGCGGATAACCTGCCGACGCTGGGCGACCCCACCGGCCACATCATATCCCCGGAAAAGGAACGCCAGCTTGGCCAGGCCTGGCTGCGGGCCTTCCGTGCGCAGGTGCCGGTCATGCATGACGCCCTGCTGCAGGAATACACGGAAAACCTGGTGTATCGACTGGCCGGATCCAGCGATTTGCAGCAGCGGGATGTCACCATCGTGCTGGTACGCAACCCGATGCTCAATGCCTTCGCGGTGCCCGGAGGTGTCATCGGTGTGCATACGGGCCTGTTTATCAGTGCCAAGGCCATGGACGAAGTCGCCTCGGTACTGGCCCACGAAATTGCCCACCTGAGCCAGCGGCACTTTACGCGCCAGGTGGAAGACTCACAGAAAACCCGGGCGCCAACCCTGGCCGGCCTGCTGACCGGCATGATACTGGCCGCCACGGTATCCGGGGATGCCGGCATGGCCGTCATGAGCGCCACCCAGGCCGCGGCGCTCGACCGCCAGTTGCGCTTCAGTCGCGACCATGAACAGGAAGCCGACCGTATCGGCATGCAGACCCTGGTGCGCGCCGGCTACGACCCGCAGGCTTTCCCACGCATGTTCGAGCGCATGCTTGAAGCCAGCCGCTATTCCGGCGAGCGTCCCCCCGAGTTCCTGCTGACCCACCCGGTCAGCGACTCCCGGATCGCCGACACGCGCAACCGCGCAGCCCAGTACACCAGCATGGGTGTGTATCCCAAGGATCCCGAGTTTCCGATCATGCAGGCGCGCATCCGGGTCGGTTTCGAGGAACCCAACCGTTCGGTCAAGGTATTCCGCAGCGAACTTGAAATGGCGCGCACCGAGGACGAACGCCAGGCCGCCCGCTACGGCCTGGCATTGTCACTGGCACGCATGGGGCGTCTGCCGGAAGCCGCCGAGACCCTCGACCCCCTGCTGAAGGCCGAACCGGAACGCATTTCCTTCGCGGTAACCCGCGCCGAACTGCACCTGAAAGCCAATGAATTCGAAGCCGCCGAAAAGCTCGCCCGGCACCACCTGGGTTTTGCACCGGACAACTACCCGCTGCAGGTCGTATTCGCACAGGCGGCGGCACGCACCCGGAATGCCGAAGCCGCCGAGGATGCCCTGCGCAGCCTGATCCAGCGGCGACCCAATGATCCATTCCTGTATTACCTGCTGGCTGAAGCCAACGGCCTGGCGGGAAATATCGTCGGAGTGCACGTCTCGCGCGCCGAATACCTGTTTCTTTCCGGGGACATGGAAGGCGCTCTGGAGCAATTGCGGATTGCCTCGCAGCGCACCCGCAACAACTACCAGCTCAATGCCCGCATCAAGCGGCGCATCGACCAACTGGCGCAGATTCAGCGCGAAATGCGAATTTAGTCTTTTCCGGATGGACCCGGCCAGGAAAGCACGGGGGAGGAGCGAGTTTCAGGCGTTGCCGATCCCGGTAATGCCGTTCGCGAGGGCGAATTCCAGCATCCGGTTTAACGGCACCATGGCACGCGGGATCAGCGCCGGATCAACCAACACTTCATTGCTGCCCTGCTCCAGGCTGTCAGCCAGTCGCTCCAGCACGTTCATCGCCATCCACGGACAATGCGCACAACTGCGACAGGTAGCACCCTCCCCGGCCGTCGGTGCCTCGATGAATTCCTTGCCCGGCGCCAACTGGCGCATCTTGTAGAAAATGCCCCGGTCAGTGGCCACGATGAAGCGGGTATTGGGCAGGTCCTGCGCCGCGCGGATCAACTGGCTGGTTGAGCCGACCACGTCGGCCTGGGCGATCACGCCGTCCGGGCTTTCCGGATGCACCAGCACGGCGGCATCGGGATACACGGCGCGCACTTCTTCCAGGCGCTGCGCCTTGAACTCCTCGTGCACAATGCAGGCGCCCTGCCAGAGCAGCATGTCGGCCCCGGTATTGCGCTGCACGTAATCGCCAAGGAAGCGGTCCGGCGCCCAGAGGATCTTTTCACCTTCGTCATGCAGGTGGCCGATGATCTCGACCGCCGTGCTGGAAGTGACCACCCAGTCGGCACGTGCTTTCACGGCGGCCGAGGTATTGGCGTACACCACCACGGTGCGGTCGGGATGGGCATCGCAGAACGCGCTGAATTCTTTGATCGGACAGCCGACATCCAGCGAGCATTCGGCCTTCAGCGTCGGCATCAGGACGCGTTTTTCCGGGCTGAGGATCTTCGCAGTCTCGCCCATGAAGCGAACGCCGGCGACAATCAGGGTTTCTGCAGCGTGTTCCTTGCCAAAACGCGCCATTTCAAGGGAATCGGAAACACAGCCGCCGGTTTCCTCGGCCAGGGCCTGTACTTCCGCATCCGTGTAGTAGTGGGCAATAAGGGCCGCATTCTCACGCTTGAGCAGTTCGCGTATGCGGTCTTTCAGCGCCTCGCGCACCGCAGGGTCTTCATCTGCATTCCGGACCGGGAACACGGGCGACGGCAGCGCGCGCTCGATGCGCGCTTCGTAATCAGGCAGGTTGGGTGCGGTGGAACTGCTCATGGGGCGCCGGCTCGGTACCAGTTGAAAGGGACACGGATTGTTTCACTAAATGTTACCACAATGCACCTGCCCGCTGATGTGCTCAGCGCCGGACCGGCCCCGGCCGGAGATGCGGATAGGTTCGCCGTAATACGCGCGTGGCCAGCCCTCATGCGCAGCAACTGGCTGCACGCTCAGTTACCAGAGCGCTCGCCCCGCTTCAGTGCGAACTTGATGGAATTTTCCAGCGAGGCGGTGGACAGCGTGGTCTTGGTGAGGATATCGGAAACCCCTGACATGGCTGCATCCATGCGCGCATCCCGGTCGACATTGCCCGAGCATAAAATCACCGGCTTGTTGAAACCGGCCTTGCGCAATTCCGCGAGCATATCAACACCCCGCGACGGCCCCATGCGATGGTCCAGCAGGTACACGTCGTGATCGGCTTGCAGCATCCTGGCCTGTCCGGACTCATAGTCAGTGATGGCTTCGAACGAGTAATCGGTGCTGGCAGCAGACAGGTATTCTTCGACGATTTCGCAGTCTTCTGCATCATCATCAATCATCAACACGCGTATCGTCATACATACTCACCACGGCAGAGACGGCCGTTTCCCTGCGCTTAATATAAACCCTGCGTTACCTTATTGGAAAAGGGGGAGTTCGTCCCCGCAGGACACACTCACTCGCCCGGTCTCCGGGTGACTGCATGATTTTCAATCGAATTGGCAATTCGGTACCATTGCGCGCCGTGACCGGACCTGTTCGCTCACCACTGGTGCCACTATCCGCGCCTGTTGCGCGGCAACGCCGGTTCGCTGCAACGCCGGCTGTCACCGTCATCCCATGCATCACACAGGAGCCTGAAGATGCTCGACAACCTGGATTTCCAGCCGTTCCTCGAAGACTACGCCATGCCCTGGGGTATCAATATCCTTTTCGCCCTGATGATCTTCGTGATCGGGCGCATCGTGGCTCACAGCCTGGTCGGACTGCTGCGCAAGGGACTGGAGCGCGGCCGGATGGACGCGATTCTCGTCAACTTCATCACCTCGATCATCAACGCGGTACTGATGCTGCTGGTCGTGGTGGCTGCCCTGGACCGCCTCGGCGTCGACACCACGTCGATGATCGCCCTGCTTGGCGCGGCCGGCCTGGCCATTGGTCTGGCCATGAAAGACTCGCTGCAGAACTTCGCCTCCGGCGTCATGCTGATCGTGTTTCGCCCGTTCAAGGCGGGCGACTTTGTCGAGGTGGCGGGGGTCTCCGGCACCATCGAGAAAATCAACGTGTTCAGTTCCACCATGCGGACCGGTGACAACAAGGAAATCATCATCCCCAACGGCAAGATCTACGCCGGCACGATCACCAACTACTCGGCGCGGGCCACCCGGCGCGTGGACATGGTATTTGGCATCGGTTACGGCGACGACCTGCTCAAGGCCAAGAACCTGCTGCTGACGCTTACCCAGGAAGACCCGCGCATTCTCAAGAGCCCGGAGCCGGTGGTGGCGGTCAGCGAACTGGCGGACAGCAGCATCAATTTCATCGTGCGTCCCTGGGTCAGCTCGGCGGACTACTGGGCGGTCAAATGGGATTTCACCGAGCGGGCCAAGCTCGCGTTTGACGCCAACGAAATTTCCATCCCGTTCCCGCAGATGGATGTGCACCTGCATCGCGAGGCCGAGCCGCAAGCAAGCGCCTGATCGCACGCACCTTTCCGGGCAGGAGGCAGAACCCGACCCTTCTGCCGGGAAAGGATGATTGGCAGGGACCAGACGCGCCGACTATGATTTTCCATACACTTCTGCTGAAGCATCGGGCGCAACATGGATACAAGCCGGGATGTGCCGGATGACTATGATCTGCTGATCAATATCACACGGCACCGGGAAATCGCCTCGCTGAACACTTCGCTGCTGGGCGCCCTGATTCGCGTGCTGCCAAAACAGTCCATTCGGCTTTATGAACGGGCTGACGACCGCTCTCCCTGGCGCCTGTCCAATGCATCCAACATCAACACCGATCATGGTGACCGCCTTGATGCCGAGCTCAAGGATAAAGACATCGCCCTGATTGAGTCATTGCGCAGCAGCGATGAGCGCACCGTACAGCAGACCGGAGACGACGGATTCATCAGCGTGTTCCCGCTGCGCATCGGCCTGGAGTTCGTGGCAGCCATCGTGGCCGAAGGCAACTACCGTGGCGAAAAATCCCGCCTGATCGACGTGCTGCTGGAAATCTACGCCAACATCTTCACCCTGCTGCACCGCAGCGCCCACGACCCCCTCACCGGACTGCTGAATCGCCAGACCTACGATGACCGCATGAGCAAGCTGGCGCTGGAAATGGCCGACAAGCCCGAGCAGTTGGACACTGATCATTTCCAGAAGTACTTCGTGATGATGGACATCGATCACTTCAAGAAGGTGAACGATACCTATGGGCACCTGTTCGGTGACGAGGTGTTGCTGAATTTCTCCCGCCTCATGCAGAAAAACCTGCGCGAGTCTGACCTGCTGTTCCGCTTTGGTGGCGAAGAGTTCGTGGTGGTCCTGAACAATGTGCCACCCGAAACGGCGTTCGAGGTACTGGACCGTTTCCGGGAAAACGTTGCCAGCCATAACTTCCCCGGTGTGGGCAAAGTCACGGTCAGCATCGGGTATACCTGGCTGGACCTGACCAAGCAGACTGCCACACTCTCCGCCCGTGCTGATGCCGCGCTCTACCATGCCAAGCGGAACGGCCGTAACCAGGTGCACCTGTACGAAGACCTGGTCCGCGAGCAGCTGATCGAACCCATTACCGAGTCCAACCCAGACAGTGAGCTGGATCTGTTTTGAGCGCTGGCCGGGCTCCCTGGCGGGGAATTTCGGAAAAGTCCTAAACTCTGAACAAACCCCGGTTGCAGACAAATGCCATGCCCACTGAGCTTTCCTGGAACCTGATCGCCATCGTCGCCCTCGGCATGGCCATTTCTGTTTCCATCGTCGATTTCCGATCGGCAAGAACCGGCACCCTGGCACTGGGCTTCGCGATGCTGGGACTGGCGCTGGTGCTGGATGCCAACTTCATGATCGGAAAAAAGGTTGACGAGATTCCGCCGTGGGCCAACTGGGCGACACTGGCCGGAACATTCACCATGCTGGCGCTGACATTCTGGCTCAAACTGATCCGGCCTACCGCGCAGACGGGCGCTGCCGACCGTGTCGGTGAGATCGCCCTCACCTGCTCGCTGTTGGCAACACTGGCATACGGGGCGCTGGCTTTCAGTTTTCCAGAATGGCGCGTCCACTACCTGTTCCGGTTGCATGATGCGCCGAACGAGGTGCTGCGCTCCCGGCAGTTCTACCTGCTTTTTCTGCCGATTTTCCTGGCTTGCTGTTTCCTGCTACTGGCCATGATACGCACCCTGCAGTTGCAACTGGACCCGCCGGAACGGCTGCGACTGATCGGCTTCTGCATCGCGGTGCCGCTGATTCTGCTGTCCTTCCCTGCACCCCGGGAGGTCGCACCCTATTTCGCCGTTATCGGCGAAATGGTTCTGCTGATCGCCGTCATGCAGTTCCATATGCACTGGGGCCAGCGCGGCCAGTTCATGTCCCGGTTCCTGTCGCCACAAGTGGCCGCCGCGGTGCGTTCCCGGGGCCTGGACGAGGCCATGCACGAAGATCGCCTGGAACTGACCGTGGTGGCCTGCGACATTCGCGGCTTCTCGACATTTGCCGAACAGAATGACTCCAGCCAGGTGATCTCGCTGCTGAAGGCGTACTACGGCACGGTGGGCGATGTCGCCGCCGCGCACGGCGCAACCATCAAGGACTACGCAGGCGACGGCATACTGCTGCTGGTGGGCGCGCCGCTGCCAAATCCCAACCATGCACACGTTGCCCTGGCCCTGGCGGCAGATCTCCGTACTCATTGCGATCCGCTCTGGCAGGACCGCGATCTTGGCCTGGGCGTGGGCATCGCCACCGGCCAGGTCAGTGTCGGCCTGGTGGGCACCAAGCCGATGGAATATGCCGCTGTGGGCCGCGCCGTGAATCTCGCGTCCCGCCTCTGTGACCATGCGGAGGACGGAGAAATCCTGCTCAGCGAGCGCACCCTGGAACTCGTCGATGTCGATGCCAACAGCGTGAAAATGCATCCTGAAGGCAAGGTTCAGTTCAAGGGGCTGGCTGAACCGGTACATATCTGGTCGATCAGTGCAGATGCGGATACCCAGTTGCGGATCAGGAAAAAGAAACTCGGGAAGCGCAAGGCTGCACCCCAGTTTCTGCAATGGTTCGGGATGGGCCGCGCCGGTAAATAACCACCAGTCAGCCCCCCGAATCCTGCCTGCGAGGCTCATATGGTGAGCCTCGGCCATGTCATACTTGCTCCCGGTTTCCAAACTGTGCCAGTCTGCTCCCTGCTTTTCCGGGCCCTGGCGCACCCGCACATCCAGGAGTATCAACGAAGTGGCTGACGTAACTGACTGGATCTCCATGGCCCTCGGGCAGGCCACTGGCCCTGACTGGATCATCATGATCCTGGTCGGATTCGCGAGCATTTTCTCCCTGCTGGCCTTTCTGCGATCCGGGAAAGATGCCAACGATACCGGCCGGGAAGTCCGCGAGGAACTGCGTGCCGGGCGCGAAGAAGCGCGCGCCGCGGGCAAGGAGTTGCGCGAGGAAGTCGCCGGCCTGCTGCAGAACACCACGAGCACCTTATCCACCTCCATCGAATCGGCAACCAGGTCCCAGCAGACGGCGCTTGATGCCATGGTGAAGCAACTCCGGGAACTGGACACCTCGAACCGCGCGGCCCTGGACCGTATCCGCGACACCCTCGATGCCCGGGTCAGGGAATTACTAGAAAGCAATGAAAAGAAAATCGCCGAGTTGCGCACCACCGTCACAGACGGGCTGAAGACCACGGG
>JBFJWR010000046.1:0-12783 GCA_041623535.1 Pseudomonadales bacterium | reverse complement strand
CTGGCCCACTCGCTGCAGTCGCTGGGTCAGTTCCTGCAGGCGGCACGCGCGGCCGTCGAGGACGCACAGGCTCTTTCTCAACCGGGTCGCCTGTTACAGCAGCTATTGGAAGGCAGCCTTTCATTCCTGCAACCCGGACATCAGCTCGATGCGATCGACAGTAACTTGCTGAACCTGCTTGGACTGGCCACAGAAGACGCGGAAGAAGCTGAACCGACCATCGCCGAGGCCGCGTAGTCCCTCAGGACTGTTCCAGTTCCTGGATCTGCTCCTGCAGTGCCTGCAGTCGTTCTTCCCGGTCGGGAAGGCTTTCACCCCACTGAATCACCACCGCCATTTCCGCGCGCAGTTCCCGCGCCGAAGCGACGGGGTCGTTTTTTCGTAAGGCACGCTGGCTGCGTTCTGCTGCAGCATCAATCTCGAGCATGTTACGCCGTTGGCGCAGGTGTGCGAGATGCACATTGAACTCCTGATCGGAAAGATCGCCCCGTGCCTGTTGCTCCTGCAGGATACGGGCGCATTCTTCCAGTCCGCGGGCCACCGCCTCCTTCTGTAGCCCGGAATCTTCCAGGGAGATGCGTTGATGCTGGAAATCCCGGGCCTGTTGCAGCCACTGCCTGGCGCCCTGGCTGCCGGGATCGTATTGCACAAGTTCGCGACAGTGCCACAGGCGGATCTGGTTCAGACGGTTGGCGACATCGCCTTCATCGTCAGCTACCGCCAGTGTGTGCAGGAGGCCGTTGTATCGTTCGGTGTGGCGCTTGTGGCGGCGGATCAGTTGCTGCCGGCGTTTCTCTGTCTCGGTCCGATGATGTACATAGGCCGCTGCAAGCAGCGATCCGATCAGCATGGCGGACAGCAGTGCGAGTGTCAGAAAGTTGTTCATGGCCCTGCAGTTGAGCGTCGAAAGGGTACATTCTAGACCGGAAATCGCCAGCAACCGGCCGCGGGATTCGGGTCGGGTGTACACAATCTATTTTGCGACTACTCTTGACCCTGCCTTGGCCGCAACTGTATACATCACGCTCCATGGGTCGGGTGTCGGCCTGAACATGGACAGAAAACGCACTACTCTGACGGCCGTCGTGAGCAATATAAAGAGGCGAAATACAGCAATCGTGAGATTATTTCAGCAGGCGTGTATCGCGTCGCAACGCACCGCCTCCGTCCCCGACGGGCGGATGAACCCGGTCAGACTCTCGTCGTCAGGCAGTCACAGAAACTTTGTTGGAGCGTGCGCGTAATGGCCAAATCACTGGTTATCGTCGAGTCGCCGGCCAAGGCACGCACCATTAACAAGTACCTGGGTACCGCCTACAAGGTGAAATCCAGCGTCGGGCATATTCGCGATTTGCCGACCGGCAGCAGCGGCAAGTCCGCGGTGGATCCCAAGGAACGTGCACGGCAGGCGGCCCTGACGCGCAAGATGTCGCCGGAAGAAAAGGCGGTGCACAAGGAACGCAAGGGTCGTGAGCAGGTGATCCGGCGCATGGGCATTGATCCTTCCAATGGCTGGGAGGCCCGCTACGACGTGCTGCCCGGCAAGGAAAAAGTTGTCGATGACCTGCGCAAAGAGGCAGCCAAGGCCGATCTTATCTACCTCGCGACTGACCTTGACCGCGAAGGAGAGGCAATCGCCTGGCACCTGCGTGAAGTGATCGGCGGAGACGAGAGCCGTTTCCGGCGGGTCATGTTCAGCGAGATCACCAAGAAGGCGATTCAGGAAGCCTTCAAGGAGCCGTCCCAGCTCGACATGAACCGGGTCAACGCGCAGCAGGCGCGACGATTCCTCGACCGGGTGGTCGGGTTCATGGTGTCGCCGCTGCTCTGGGAAAAAATCGCCCGCGGACTGTCCGCCGGTCGCGTGCAGTCTGTTGCCGTACGCCTGATCGTCGAACGGGAGCGCGAGATTCACGCGTTCAATCCGGAAGAGTTCTGGCAGGTGCATGCGGACCTCGACAGCCAGAAAGATATCGTGCGTTTCGAAGTCGCGAAGGCAGACGGCAAGACGTTCCGACCGACCAGCAAGGCCGAAACCGACCTGGCCCTGGCCGCGCTCAGGAATGCTGACTACCGTGTGGCCCGCCGGGAAGACAAACCGACTTCCAGCCGCCCGTCTGCACCCTTTATTACCTCGACCCTGCAGCAGGCTGCCAGTACCCGCATGAGCTTCGGGGTCAAGAAGACCATGACCCTGGCCCAGCGCCTGTACGAAGCCGGTTACATCACCTACATGCGTACCGACTCCACGCAGTTGAGCGCGGATGCGCTGACCGCGTGTCGTCAGCATATCGAGGCGCACTATGGCGCGGCGTACCTGCCCGAGCAGCCGATCGTGTATGCCAGCAAGAAGGGCGCGCAGGAAGCACACGAGGCCATACGTCCGACCAATGTCGATTTGCGCAAAGAAGCGCTGGAAGGCGTCGATGAAGATGCCCAGCGCCTCTACGACCTGATCTGGCGCCAGTTTGTTGCCTGCCAGATGCCACCGGCTCGTTTTATCTCGACCACGGTTGCGGTCAGTGCCGCTCCGGCCGGCGGAGAGCCCGGATACGAATTGAGGGCGAAGGGTCGCATTGTCGAATTTGACGGCCACCTGCGAGTTCAACAGGTGGGTCGCAAGGATGATGACATGGAACTGCCCGACATGGCCGTGGGCGATGTCATGGATCTTCGCGAACTGCTACCTTCCCAGCATTTCACCAAGCCGCCGGCGCGCTTCTCGGAAGCGGCACTGGTTCGTGAGTTGGAGAAACGTGGTATCGGCCGTCCGTCCACGTATGCGGCCATCATTTCCACGATCCAGGATCGTGGATACGTGGCGCTGAAGAATCGCCGTTTTTATGCCGAGAAACTCGGCGAGATCGTGACCGACCGGCTGATCGAGAACTTCGCCAACCTGATGGATTACGGCTTCACGGCGGGCATGGAAGAGCAACTCGATGCGGTCGCTTCCGGTGAACATGACTGGAAGACACTGCTGAATGAATTCTACGGTGACTTCCAGGCCAAGTTACAGAAAGCCAGCGACCCGGAAGAGGGCATGCGTGGCAATCCGCCGGTCGAAACTGATATTCCCTGTGCCCAGTGTCAACGGCCGATGCAGATTCGCACCGCCAGTACCGGCGTGTTTTTGGGTTGTTCCGCCTACTCGCTGCCGCCGAAGGAACGTTGCAAGCACACCATGAACCTGGTGCATGGTGACGAGATCGCCGACGCCGACAATGACGATGAAGCGGAAGCACGCATCCTGCGCACCCTGCATCATTGCAAGAAATGCCAGTCGGTGATGGATTCCTTCCTGATTGACGAGCAACGCAAACTGCATATCTGTTCGCGCAATCCCGATTGTGTCGGGTTCGAAGTCGAGCATGGCAAGTTCAAGATCAAGGGCTATGACGGCCCGGTGATCAATTGCGACAAGTGCGATGCCGAGATGCAGTTGAAGACCGGCCGCTTCGGCAAGTTTTTCGGATGTACCAATCCGGAATGCAAGAACACGCGCAAGCTGCTGCGCAACGGCCAGCCTGCGCCGCCACGCGCAGACCCGGTACCCATGCCGGAACTGCAGTGTGAAAAGGTCGAGGACCATTACGTGCTGCGCGACGGCGCCTCCGGCATCTTCCTGGCTGCCAGCCAGTTTCCCAAGCACCGGGAAACCCGGGCACCGCTGGTTGCCGAGGTGATTCCGCATCGGGATGAACTGGATGAGAAACTCCGTTACCTGGCCGATGCGCCGGTCAAGGATCCTGACGGAAACCAGGCGATGTACCGCTACAGCCGGAAATCCGCAGAGCAGTACGTGATGACCGAAGTGGAAGGAAAAGCCACCGGCTGGTCGGCGCATTTTGCCGATGGCAAGTGGACTGAGAGCAAGAGTGAGCCGCGCAAACGCAAGGCTGCGGCGAGCAAGAGCACCGCGCGGAAGAAGAAAGCGGCTCCGAAAAGCAAGGCAGCCAAAGCCGACACAAACTGAGGCGGGCCTTGCGCCAGCTTGTGTGCGGTTGCACGACCCGGGTAACCTGAACGCATGAACCCCTGGTTATCGCGCGCTACCGAAAAACTGCATTTTGCCGAGATGGCCCTGGAGGCCGCAGAGCAGGCCGCTGGTGAGTCGGCGCTGGGTGCGTTGCCGAGACGGGCCATGCTCTTTGAGGCGGCGGTCATGCACGGGTGGGGCGCATGGGTGGCCATTCTGCACGCCATTGCCGAGCATCTTGCCTTGCCCCTGTCCGACTTTCCCACCACTGCAGAATTGTTGCAGCAGGCGCAGCAGCGCGCGGCGCGCTCGGAAGCCGTAACCGAAATTGAATCCTTACGGGCTGCGGGTTCCTGGTTGCATGCACTGGAACTGGCCTGGCTGGCCGGCTGGCGGCTGCGCTCCGCTGCACCTGCCGAGCGGCCGGGCATGATTGCGTCGGCCGGCGACGCGCCCGACGGGGAACTCGGGAAGCTGCGCGACAGCCTGACTCACTGCAAAGACTTCCTCGAGCGCCACAAGAATGCTATGGAGGAATGGTAAGTCCTTGAAAAACAAAGGCATAAGTTTCCGCGCATTCCATCTTCCGGTAGCTTCGTGATAGCATGGAATTCATGTTGAATCTGAGATTCACGGAAAAAAGGTAGAAAGCGCATGGCTGCAGCAGTGCTGGAAATCGTAGAAGTCGGAGACGGACGGGTTGCCTTGCGGCGCGCCGATGGTGAGGGCGAGGCGCTGGTTTCCATCCAGTTTTCAGACGAGGCCGTTGCCTATCTGCGTGATGCGCACGTGGATATTGCCCGTGCCATGATCAATACCGGCATTCAGATTGTCGGCAAGATGACCGAAGAAATCGTGCGCGAAGAGCCCGCTGAAGAAGCAGAGCTTCCCGAAGGCGAACTCATACACTAAAGCCAGGCCGGCCTGGCCCAGGCAGGTGCCATACCGGTCAGCGACGAATCACCCCGACCGCATGTCCCTCGATCACCAGTGATTGCTCGTTCAGATCCACAACGATGGGTTCGTATTCATCATTTTCGGGCAGCAGGCGCACGGTATTGCGCTTGCGCTCGTAGCGTTTCACGGTGACTTCCTGATCGAGACGCGCGACGATGATCTGGCCATTGCGCGCTTCGGCATCCCGATGCACCGCCAGCAGGTCGCCGTCGAGTATCCCGGCCTTGCACATGCTGTCTCCACGTACCCGCAGAAAATAGTCAGCGCCGGGCGAGAAAAAATTTCCGGGCAGGTCGACATAACCTTCGATGTGCTGATCTGCGAGGATCGGTTCGCCGGCTGCGACCTGGCCGACCACGGGCAGTCCGTCCGGCACCAGGTTCAGGCGGATACCGCGGGACTGGCCGGGCAATAGTTCGATATACCCTTTGCGTTCCAGCGCGCGCAGATGGTCTTCCGCTGCATTGGCGGAACGAAATCCCAGTGTGCGGGCGATTTCAGCACGGGTAGGCGGGTAGCCTTCGTCCTCGATGGTGTTCTGGATCAGGCGCAGGATTTCCTGCTGACGGGGTGTGAGGTCGTTTTCCATAACGCGCTCCTGCTGCTTCCTGCAGCTCTGCGTAAAGCTCTGCCTGGTGAGTTCCGTTACCCGGAAAGCGCGGGATACTCCCAGAACCTGATACTGTGATTATATACAGGTCTGGCCGGGATGCCAGTGCAGATGCGTCGCAATACCACCGGCCCGTCGCCGGCTGGCGTTCAGGGTTCAGCCCAGGACAGGGTGTCCAGGGGTTCCAGTTCGTTGAGAATGCCTGACCAGTTCACCGGATGCAGGATGTCATCGTCAGCCGGTCCGTCCTCGGGATTCATCTCGAACACATCACGGCAGTCCTTGGATTCAGACAAGCCCTGCAGATGCAGGCTGTTCCAGGTCTCCAGATCGTATTCATCCAGGTCGCCATCACGGAACTGGATTTCCACGGTTTCACTCATCGGGTCTACGGCGACAACTTCGAAAATCACGCCGGTTTCCACATCCTGGAACCAACCGCCGACAGAAGGCATCAAATGGTGCATGGTAAATCGCTCCAAGCGTTATCGTGTTTTCCCACTTTTCCAATATGAGATGTTTTCAGCAGGCTTCAAGGTCCGGAAAATCATGTGATGCGCCTGCTTGTGCGCAATGGAAGCCGGAATTCAGATTTCCGAAAATCACTAAGCGTAGGGAAATCAAACCGGTAACGTCGCTTACTGCCGATTGTCTTCACTACCTGCGCTTATGTGTCATCGTCCAGGTGCATAAGAACACACTGTTTCAATTCCAAACTGTCTAAAAAAAAGTGGCTGGCATATAGTTTTCCGCAGGATCAGGTGTCGCCGCAGGGACGCGACGCCGGGAATATACTGGGTCACTTCGATCGCATAAGCGTGAAAAGTGTGGGAGGGGGCGCCAGGCAGGCGCACAGACCGGGGTCGGAAATGGTTGACCAGATCGCCACACGCATCATGCAGCATCGCCTGCCCGCGATGTTGTCTGTGCTGGCACTGGTGGCGCTGTGCGGCTATGGAGCGCAGTTTCTGCGCACAACCGTGGACTACCGCGTGTACTTCGGCCCTGACAACCCACAACTGCAGGCATTCAATGCCCTGCAGGAGCAGTACTCAAAGGATGACAACATCCTGGTCGCCATCGCGCCCGCTGGCGGGGATGTTTTCGCGCCCCGCATGCTCGACCTGGTAGAGCAGTTCACTGCTGCCGCCTGGCATACGCCGCACTCGCAGCGGGTGGATTCTCTTACCAATTTCCCATACAGCCACGCGCAGCAGGACGACCTGATCGTCGAGTACCTGTTCGAGAATGCGCTGGAGATGTCTGCCGAACAGATTGCGCGGCGCAAGCATGCGGCCTACCTGGAACCTGTGCTGCTACACGCACTGCTGTCCGGTGACGGTGCGGTGACTGGCGTGAACATCACCATCAATATGCCGCAGAAGAACCAGGCCAGGGAAGTGTTCGAGGCGGTCGGTCATGTGCGGGCACTGGTGGCGGATTACTCCGCCCGTTATCCCGACGTTGCGTTTTACCTGGTTGGCCAGACGATGCTGAACAATGCCTTCCCGGAAATCACGCAGAAGGATTCGCGCTCGCTCTATCCGGCCATGTTCCTGCTCATACTGGTGTTACTGGGACTGTTCCTGCGTAACGCCTGGGCGGTTTTCGGCACCCTGTTGGTCGTGGTGCTGGCCAGCCTTGCCGGCGCTGGTGTGATCGGTTACACCGGAATCCGGCTGGCACCCATCGCGGTGGGCGCACCGATGATGATCATGACGCTGGCGGTGGCCGACTGCGTGCACCTGCTGGTGTCCTACTTCCAGGCGCTGCCGCGACTGGGCAGCCGGGCTGCCGCCATGCAGGAAAGCCTGTGTTACAACCTGCAGCCGATTTTTCTCACCACGATCACCACGGCGGTGGGTTTTCTCTCGCTGAATTTCAGTGACTCGCCACCATTCCACGTGATGGGCAACATGGTGGCGGTCGGTGTGCTGGTTGCGTTCCTGCTGACGGTATTGTTGCTGGCCCCCCTGATGACCTTTCTGCCGGTCGGGTCACGCAGTGGAAACAGCCTGAATGCCGCGGTCATGACCCGCTTTGGCCAGTGGGTGGTGCGGCATCGCCGGGTCCTTTTTATCGCCAACCTCGCGGTGGCGGCCCTGCTGGTTGCCATGATTCCGCTCAATGAATTCGATGACAGCCCGACTGCACAGTTCGACGAGCGAACCGAGTTTCGCAGCCACGTGGAATTCGTCAACCAGCGGCTTACCGGTGTTTCCTACCTGAATTACTCGCTGTATTCCGGTGCCGAGAACGGGGTGGCAGATCCCGCCTACCTGGAGACGCTGGAACAGTTCGCGAACTGGCTGCGCAGCCAGCCGCGCGTGCGCCATGTCAGTTCGTTTACCGATGTCATGAAGCGCCTGAACCGAAACATGCATGGCGATGACCTGGCCTGGTATCGTCTGCCCGGCAATCGGGAACTGGCGGCACAGTACCTGCTGTTATACGAGATGTCGCTGCCGTTCGGGCTGGACCTGACCAACCAGGTTTCCTTCGACCGGGCCTATACCAAGGTCAGTGTGAACCTGGATAAGTCCTCGGCGCGCGAGATCATCGCCATGGACCGGCTTGCGCAGGAGTGGTTACGCGAGAATGCACCGGCAGGCATGTGGACCGAGGGCGCCAGCGCCAACCTGATGTTCGCGCATATCTCACGGCGCAACACGGTCAGCATGCTGGGCGGGCTGCTTGCGGCGCTGGTTATCATTTCGGCGATCCTGTTGCTCGCGCTGCGATCGGTACGCCTCGGTGTGGTCAGCCTGGTGCCCAACCTGTTGCCGCTGGGCATGGCATTTGGTGCCTGGGCATTGCTGTCCGGGCAGGTCGGGTTGGGGATCTCGGTGACCATGGGCATGACCATCGGCATCGTGGTGGATGATACGGTGCATTTTCTGACCAAGTATCTGCGCGCCAGGCGCGAGAAAGGACTGAATAGCGAACAAGCCGTGGTCTATGCTTTCGAGACTGTGGGCATGGCGCTGGTCGGCACCACGCTGGTACTCAGCCTGGGATTTTCGGTACTGATGGGCTCGTTGTTTCGCGTCAACGCCGACCTCGGCGCCATGAGTGCGATGACAATCCTGCTGGCGTTCCTGGTTGATTTCCTGTTTCTGCCCCCGCTTTTGATGATGATGGAGGAATCCAATGTACAAAAAACTGATCCCGTCGCTGCTGCTTAGCTGCCTGCTGCCCGGCGCTGCCATGGCCAATACGCCGGCCGAGAAAGGGCTGGAGATTGCCCGGGAGGCGGAGCGCCGCGATGACGGGTGGGGTGACGCCACGTCTTCGATGCTGATGACCCTGCGCAACAAGCGCGGCGACGAGAGCGTGCGCGAATTGCGCAACAAGGCGCTGGAGGTACCGGCCGATGGCGACAAATCGATGATCATCTTTGATTCGCCGCCGGACCAGGAAGGCACTGCGCTGCTGACCTTCAGTCACAAGAGCGAGCCCGATGATCAGTGGCTGTTCCTGCCGGCATTGAAACGCGTCAAGCGGATTGCCTCGAAGAACAAGTCCGGACCCTTCGTCGGCAGCGAGTTCGCTTTCGAGGATCTCAGTTCCCAGGAAGTCGAAAAATATACGTACAAGTATCTGAAGGACGAACCCTGCGAAGGCGGCACCTGTTTCGTGGTTGAGCGCTACCCGGTGGACAAGTATTCCGGTTACACCCGGCAGGTGGCCTGGATTGACCAGGCAGAATACCGCCTGTGGAAAGTCGAATACTACGACCGCAAGCAAAGCCTGCTGAAAACCCTGACGCTGTCTGACTTCAAAAAATACGTCGACAAGCACTGGCGCCCGGGCCGGCTCAATATGGTGAACCACCAGACCGGCAAAAGCACGGAACTGCTGTTCAGTGACTACAAGTTCAAGAGCGGACTGCAGGATTCCGACTTCACCCAGAACAGTCTGAAACGGGCACGGTAGCCGGAATGCGAAGATCCCTGTTTTTGCTCTGCGTGATTGGCCTGTTCAGCGTCAGCGCGCAGGCAAGAACCAAGCAGGGCATGGAGCTTGGGGCGGAGTTGCGCGTGTTCGCGCAGACCGGGGCCCAGGGGCAGGAGCAGGTTGTATCGTCCGCTCGGTTCCAGTACGAGCTGTTCACAAACGAGCTGAGCGAGTCGGGGAACCAGTCGTTCGAGTTCAGGTTTCATGCCCGGGCGGACGAGCAGGATGACGAACGCGAGCATGTCGATCTGCGCGAACTGAGCTGGATCTACGTTGGCGACAACTGGGAACTGCGTGCCGGTATACGCAAAGTGTTCTGGGGGGTGGTCGAATCTGCGCACCTGGAAGACATCATCAACCAGACCGACCTCGTGGAAAACATCGATGGTGAGGACAAGTTGGGCCAGCCGATGCTCAACGTGTCGTTCGTCCGGGACTGGGGCATACTCGATTTTTTTGTTCTGCCGTATTTTCGCGAACGGACTTTTCCGGGCCGGGAAGGTCGCTTGCGAACGCCCTATGAAGTCGATACCGATGACCCGATTTATGCCTCGGGCGGCGAGGAGTGGCATACGGATTTTGCGGTGCGCTGGTCACATACGATCGGAGATGTGGACATTGGACTGAGTCACTTTTCCGGAACAAGCCGCGAGCCTCTGCTGGCACCGCGCGTCCGGTTCAGCGTACTGGGTGTGCCGCAGCCAGAGGTGGTCCTGGACCCGTTGGCTTCCCGTTCAGACTCAGCCGCTGCGTTTGCAGCGCTATCCAATCCTGCGGTGACCGTCGATGAAATTGCACTCCTGCCGGTCTACTACACCATTGACCAGACCGGTATGGAGTTGCAGTACATATGGGAAGACTGGGCCTGGAAACTGGAAGCGATTTCGCGCTCCGGTCACGGCGAGCGTTTTGCAGGTGCCGTGGGTGGATTTGAATATACGCAGGTGGGCATTTTCGAGAGCCGTATTGACCTCGGGTGGGTGTTCGAATACCTGTGGGACGAACGTGGCGACGAGGCGCCACATTTTCTTGAACATGACATATTGCTGGGTACCCGGTGGGCCTTCAACAACGTGGCTTCAACCGATATGTTGCTGGGTTTTATCTGGGACCCGGAGACTGAAGAGAAAATCTTCAGCATCGAGGCGAACCATCGCATCGGATCGAACTGGAAATTACAGGTGGATGGCCGCTGGTTCTCCAGCAGCAGTCGCGCCCCGCGCACTGATGCCGAGATTTTCTCTGCCGTGCTGTCAGCTGATCCGGACCGGAAAACGATTTTCCTCGAGGATGACGATTTTATACAGGTGGATCTGGTTCGTTACTTCTGAAATCAGATGCATCTTGCTTTTCAGCGTTCCGCGCGGTCCGGCCTTCCGTTTCGCAGGAATGCACCCGCTCAACTATATTCAGGGATGTTCCAGTTGCCCCGAGTAGCGCCTTTCATGCCAGTTCGAACCCTGCTTTCCGCCTTTGTTGCCTGCCTGATGATGGCCATGACCAGTACAGTCTCCGTTGCTGCGGATTTACCGCGCTGGACCGTCGGCGTGGTTCTCGATGGTCCCTGGCAGCGGACGCGTCAGCTCAATGCGCTGGAGTTGATGAAACGTGAAATTCTGCTTCTCACCGACGGGGAATTCGCGGTGAGCTTTCCCACGGACAAGCAACTGGACGGGAACTGGACACTGGATGGCGTGAACCGCGCGCTCGATCAACTGCTGAATGATCCGCAGGTGGATCTCGTGCTGGCACTCGGCGTGGCGGCCTCGGGCGAGGTTGCGCGACGTTCGAACCTGCCCAAGCCGGTCATGGCGCCGATCATCATCGGGCTGCAGCCGGGGCTGCCATTCAAGAACGGCGTGTCCGGCAAGAAAAACCTGAATTACCTGTACTCGTTCAACAAGACGCCTTCCGATGTGTTGCTGCTGCATGAACTGCAGCCGTTCAAGCGTCTGGCCTTCATCATGGAGCCACTGACCGCCAAGGTGCTGCAGCGCTACGACATGGACAAACTGCTGGGGCAGATTCCGGCCGAGGAGCTGTACATCATTCCGGCCGAGGGGACCCCCGAGGACGTCATCAGCAAGATTCCGCCGGACGCAGATGCGGCGATTTTTGGAGCCATCTTCCAGTGGGATGAAGCGACTACCGAGCGCATGGCCCGGCTGCTGATCGAGCGCAAGTTGCCATCACTGTCGATCATGGGCGGTTGGGAGGTCGAAGCCGGATTTCTGGCGGCGACCACGACTGACAGCGACGTCCTGCGCCTGATCAGACGTATCGCCATCAACGTGCAGCGCATCCTGCTGGGGGAAGACCCGGGCAAGATCGAGGTGGAGTTCCGCGAGACCGTGCGGCCGATCATCAATATGCAGACAGCGCATGCGCTGGGCATATCGCCCACCTATGACCTGCTGAACAGTTCCGACCTGATTGGCGATCCGGACACCGCGGACTACGAGCCGCTTACGTTTCGCGAAGCGGTCCTGGAGGCGCTTGAGCAGAATCTTGGCCTGGAAACCAGCGCCGCCGGCCTGCGGGTGGACGTGGAAGACATTGCCCGCGCGCGGGCCGATTTGTTGCCGGGACTGGAAGCAAGCCTCGGGGCGCGGCAGATCGACCGTGATCGGGCGACCTCGTTTGGCGGAAATAACCCGGAATACCTGACCACCGCGAACCTGACCCTCAGCCAGCTGATCTATGCCGAGCCGGCCTGGGCCAATCAGAAGATCCAGCAATTGCTGCAACAGGCGCGCGAACACGAGTACGAGGCGAAAGTGCTTGATATCGCGCTGGACACCAGCCTGTCGTACCTGAACCTGCTGCGTGCCCAGCAACTGGCGGGGATACGCAAGGAAGATCTGGCGTTTACCAAGTCGAACCTGGAACGTGCCCGCACCCGGGTGCAACTGGGTGCCGCGAATCGTTCCGAAGAGTATCGCTGGGAAAGTCAGCTCGCAGGCGCGCATGCACAGTTGGTGAATGCCAGCGTTTCGATCTCACAGGCGCGTGTGAACCTGAGCCGGCTGGTGAGCCGGGCGCTGGAAACACGCTACCGCACGGTAAATCCGACGCTGGAAGATCCACACTTTTTGGTCTCGCACAAACGCTTCCTGCAGTACATCACCACGCCGGCCGCGGTGCGCGTGCTGCGAGAGTTCCTGGTCCTGGAGGGCCTGCAGAACGCGCCGGAACTGCGCCGCCTGGAAGATGCGATTGCCGCGCAGGAGCGCGCGGTGGAGTCGGCACGCAATGTCTTCACCCACCCGACCGTGGGCTT
>JBFJWR010000045.1:0-12785 GCA_041623535.1 Pseudomonadales bacterium | reverse complement strand
CGCCCGGTGTCGCGTCGGACTTGCCGCACCATTCCGGCAGGGTGGTTTTCTGCGGGCACCTTTCATGAGCGGCCTGCTCAGAATCATGCTGATAGTTGGCGGCGTGTTCGCGTTGATCTTCGTCATCCTGCGCCTGTCCGGCGCGCTCACCGTGGACCAGGTGGAAGGTTGGCTGTTACAGGCGCGCGGATTCTCCCCCTGGTATGTCGGTGGCCTGGTCGTGCTGCTGTTGCTCGCCGACCTCCTGGTTTCAGTTCCGACCATGGCCGTGTCGCTACTGGCGGGATACTTTCTCGGGCCGGCGCTGGGAGCGCTTGCGGCTATCAGTGGCATGGCACTGGCGGGAATATGCGGCTACCTGGTCAGTCGGCAGATCGGTGTGCGCATGCTGAATTTTCTGCTCAGCAATGCGAGTGAGCGCGAAGCCGCAATCAACAGTTTTCAGGAACATGGATTCACGCTGATCCTGTTTTCCCGGGCGGTGCCCATGCTGCCCGAGGTGAGCGCCTGCCTGGCTGGCATGACGCGCATGCCGTTTGCCCGGTTTCTTGTGGCCTGGGCCATTGCGACGGTGCCGTATGCGGTGATTGCAACTTACTTCGGTTCAGTGAGTACGCTGGAAGATCCGGCCCCGGCGATCCTTGCTGCCGTGGGCATTTCAGGGACGCTCTGGCTTGGCTGGTTCGTGGTACGGCGCGTGCAGCGCCGGGCAGTCCGGGCGTGACCCGGTCATGCGGTTAAGCCGGCATTCTGACCGGTGTCGCGTCTCAGCGATAGCGCATGCGCGTGCCGTGATTCAGCGACAGGGCGATTTCTTCGGGCGCGAGTTCTGCCGGGAAGTAACAGCCGGAAATCTTGGCCATGATGATGCTGGCTCCTTCCAGTTTCGCAGTCCGGAAATCAATCCCCCGCAGGTCCGTTCCGCGCAGGTAGGCATCGGTGAAATCCAGTCCATCGGCATTCAGGCCGCGCAGGTCCAGTCCACGAAAATCGCAGCCCTGCAACTGGCACTCGCCGCCACCGGCGACCCGCTCATTGAAAGCCTTCACGTTCTCGCTGCGTAGCAACTGGTACAGGTCATCCTGGGGAATTCTGGGGGTGTTCATCAGAGCTCCGGTTTTTCGTGTTCAGTTTATGACTGCGGGCGCTTGTGCCCGGTGCACTGCAACTATAGTAGTTAAGTACGCGCTCGGGCTTAAGTGTGGTTCCCGCCGGCCCTGCTCCCGGCGCAGGAGAGACTGGTTGCGGGGGGCAGAATCGCCGTTAGAATACTTTCAGAGCATCCCGTATGGGTATGTCTCGGTTTCTGAATAAAAACGGTAAGTTACGAGAACTTAGGCTTGAAACTCTCCAGTGAATGGAATGAGAAACAGCATGATGTCGGCAGAGAGAACTGCGTTCCGCGCGCTGGTCGTTGACGACAGTCGATCAATTTGCGAATTGATTCGACGTACGCTGGAAGATCAGCTCGCCATTCCGACCGTTGTCGTCGGCACCCAGGCAGAGGCCCGCGAAGTACTGCAGGAATCCGCTGCAGAGTTCTTTATTGCCCTGCTGGATCTTAATCTGCCGGACGCTCCAAACGGTGAAGTCGTGGATATGGTGCAGGAATTCTCCGTGCCATCAATCGTGCTCATCGGAGATTACTCTGCGTCGCGTCTCCAGGAATTTCGACAGAGGGACATCATTGATTACGTGATTAAACGCAATCTGAGTGAAATTGAGTACCTGGTTGAAACTGTCGAGCGATTGGACCGGAACTTCGGACGCACAGTTTTGCTGGTGGATGATGCCGTCTCTTCGCGTCAGTACATGCGGCAGATGCTTGAGCGTCAGAATCTCACCGTTCGTGAAGCCAACAACGGAGAAGAGGCGCTGAATCTGCTGAAAACTTCCGAGCCTCCGGAAATGATCGTGACCGATTTCAACATGCCAAACATGAATGGAGACGAATTCATCTATCACGCACGGCAGAAGTTTGCCCGCAACGAGGTTGCCATAATCGGCATCTCTGCGTCCGAAGAGCGGGAGACGTCTATCCGTCTTCTGAAAGCTGGCGCAAATGACTTCCTGAGTCGCCCGTTTTCGATGGAGGAGTTTCTCTGTCGGGTGAATCGAAACCTGGATTCTATTGCCGGCTTCCGCAAGATGCGTGACCTGGCCGAACGCGACTTTCTGACCGGCTTACACAACCGCCTGTATTTATTTGGTGCCGGCGAGGCGCTGTTGCAGAAATGTCATGCGCGTTCGGCTTCCGCCGCAGTTGCTGTTCTGGACATCGATTTCTTCAAGCGCGTCAATGATACGCATGGCCATGATGTGGGCGATCTTGCGTTGAAGCATATTGCGCGTTTGCTCGTCGATGAGTTATCCGATGTGGACGTTATCAGTCGTACCGGGGGCGAGGAGTTCTGCGTATTGCATTGCGACTCAGACAGGGCGGCATTGGCTGCGAGAATGGATCTGTTACGGCAGTGCATTGAAGCCTCGCCATTGATTCACGATCAGCTCACACTGCCACTGACCGTGAGTGTTGGGGTGGTCGCCAGTCAGGACGCCACGCTGGATGCAATGATCACTGCGTCAGATGCGGCACTCTACCGGGCCAAGGAAAATGGGCGCAACCGCGTCGAGGTCGCCGATTGATTCTCCGGTTTTGACGGCGTTCGCGGATTGTCCTGATCAGTGACCGGAGCGGCCCCGGCTCACGACGTGACGGCCTATCTGCTGTGTCAGTGGCAGCATAAGCTTCTTCGGCAGGTAACGCCCACTCAGCGCATTCAGCTTGGCGAATATGCCGGGCACCAGGATGCGATCGCCACGTTCCATGGCAGCAAAGGTTTCCTCGGCAACGCGGCGGGCCGTGAGCCAGACAAAGTCGCCGCCGTCCCCTTCAATGCCGCCGATGTCCGCTGCATCGAGAATGCCGGTGCGAACCGGGCCGGGCGCCACGACGGTACAGGACACTCCGGTGCCCTTGAGTTCCTGGTGCAGCGATTCGCCAAAGCTGTTCACGAATGCCTTGGTCGCCGAGTAGGTCGCACTGCCGGGCATGGGTTGCACGCCGGCGATTGAGCCGGTGAATTCGATAACGCCTTCGCCGCGCTCCAGCATGCCGGGCAATACGGCAAGCGTCAGGGCATGCAGGGATACGACGTTCAGTTCCACCTGCTGCCGCTCGCGTTCCGGGTCGAGATCACGCAAGTCGCCCCAGCTGGTCTGACCGGCATTGTTGCAGAGTATCGAAACGTGCCGGCCGGCCAACTCGGTGCACAAGGCTTCGCGGTCCATCGGCTCAGCAAGGTCGCTGGTCATCACTTCCACCTGCGCGCCGTGCTCGTCGGCCAGGCGCTTGGCGAGCGCGTCGAGCAGGTCGCGACGGCGGGCGACCAGCAACAGCGGGTAACCGCGTTCCGCCAGCACCTCTGCGAGGGCTTCGCCGATCCCGCTGGATGCGCCGGTGACCACGGCTACGCCGCCTGAACTGGGTTGAGGGAAACTCATACTATGTACCTGCTGATCGGTTTGCTGTTGGTTTTGCGGCGCGTTTGCACGTGCCCGGGTATTGCCAGGGGTTGCGCGTGCCGCCGTCAGTTTGTTTTCGAGCCAAATCCTTTCAGGACCTGGCTGCGGATAATGCCGTGATACAGCCGGTCGCTAATCAGGCGGCGCAGAAACAGCACGCTTTTTGCGTCCATGCCGACCGGGTAGCGCAAGCGCCAGGTGCCGTCGGTTGCTGCTTTGAAAATGGCTTTTGCACAGACTTCGGGGGAGGCGCCGGATTCTCCCACTGCATTCATGTTCCGGGTGGCCACGTCGACCAGGTCGTTATAGTCCGTGAGTGAGCGGTCGTGATGGACATCCGCACTGCGGTCGTAGAAATCGGTCTTGATGGCGCCCGGCTCAATGATCTTCACGCGTATGCCCAGGTGCCTGAGCTCATACTGCAGGGAATCGGAAAAGCCGTCCACGGCCCACTTGGTTCCGTGATAGGGGCTGTACAGCGGGAAGGTCAGGCGGCCACCCATGGAAGCGACGTTGATCAGCACGCCTTCACGGTTCGATCGAAAATGCGGAAGGATGGCCTGGCAAACGGCCATGAGCCCGAACACGTTGGTTTCGAACTGCTGGCGAATCTTATTCATGGGCATGGATTCGAATGTGCCTGACATGCCATAGCCGGCGTTGTTCACCAGTACATCGATGCGTCCAAAATGCTTGATGCCTGCTTCGATGGCAGCTTTTATGGAGGCCTCGTCGGTGACATCCAGCTTCAGCAGCAGGCAGCGGTCTTCACTGCTGAGAACTTTCTCTTTTTCCGGGCTGCGCATCGTCGCGATGACATTCCAGCCGCGGTCCAGGAAATACTTTGCGGCGGCTTTGCCGATGCCCGTTGAACTGCCGGTGATCAGTACGGTTTTGCTCATTCTTCATTACTGCCGTGTGGGAATGCGTGGAGCCGTCAGAAGTTTTTGATGTTCTCTACTTCAATCTCGTCGAATCGGATGCCATAGGCGCCCGAGGAAAGGCCTTTCACCACGGTTCTGTCCTTGCTGGCTGCCAGGTCCATGTATTTCAGATTGGGAATGCTTTTCTTGTCCGGGTCCAGCAACAGGAAAATCTTGGGACACAGTTTCTTCTGCATGTTGATTGAGACGACCATGCCGACTTCACCAGTATTCAGTTCCACGAGCGAACCGGCCGGGTAAATACCGATGGTCTGAATGAACTGTTCGATCAGTTCATGTTCGAACAGGCGGTCGCGCCAGTTGTAAATTTCGGACACCGCCTGGTTGGGCGAAAGGACTTTATCGGTGTACGGACGTTTCGTGGTCATAGCATCGTAGCTGTCGACCAGTCCTGCAATTCTTCCGTACAGCGGGATTTGCTCGGCAGTCAGTTGGCGCGGATATCCGGAACCGTCCTCACGTTCATGGTGGGTCGCAATCATGTCGATCACGGCGGGTGCAATGCCCGGCATGGTGACCAGGAGATCAATGCCAAGTTGAACATGCGTGCGAATTAATTTTCGATCGGGATCAAAGAACAGCTTCTTGCTGAACAAATCCTTGGGCAGCTTGATCTTGCCGACGTCCAGCAGCATGCCACCGAGGGCCAGTTCTTCAATCGCGGATTGTTCCAGCCCGAGGTGACGACCAAACTCGGCGCACCATACGGATACACCAAGCGCGTGGTTGTAGGTGTACTCGTCGGATTTCTCTAGCTGCGTCAATAGCATCAGCGCGGATGGATTCCTGATGATGCTTTCAACCGTTTCACCGACATGGTTCTTGAGGCTGTCGATATCCAGCTTATGACCGTTTTCGAGGTCGGAAATGATTCGTTGCGCCTGGGTCTGCAGGTTCTCATGCACTCCCCGGGCCTTGGGCAGTTCATCCTGAAACGAGGTTTTGATTTCGTAGTTGGTTTTTCTCAGGCCTGCATATTTGTCTTTCTGTTGCTGGTGCTTTTGGCGCTTGTCCGGATCGCTGGAGCCGGTGTTCTCCCGTGCATCCCTGGGTGAGCGAAACTTGCTGATGAGCGGTGCGTGATGCTCTGGCTCGGGCGCCAGTCCCACCTCGACATCAACATACACAAACTCACAGAATTTCTTTAACTCCTGAATATCCGATTCGCCGGTGATCATCAGGCCCGCCATGGGGAATGAAGTCTCTATCCAGGGGCGGTCGAGGCGCGATACATACATGCCGGCCTTCAGTCCATCGACCGTGCACTTCACTTCGTGTGTTTCGCTCAAGTCAGTCTGCTTCATTCTTCTCTTTGTCCGCGGGCTGAAATATCAGCCCGCAACTTTTGACGACAATGCACCAGATAATAACCCCGTTCCGAAGTGCGAAAATTTCGCGGCATTCGCTCTTCGGGTCGGTGCCAGGAGATTTTCGAATGCTCAGGCCCGGCCAGGTGCCCGGTTCGTTCGCTCGATAGTCGCATCTGAACACGAACGCCCACCTGAAGTCTCAGTTTAGTTGATCGGTCCACATGCTTGAAACCCTGGGCGGGTCAGGCAGGAAGAATTTTTGCAGCCTGCTTGGTGGCGGGTTAACTGCATAAGAAACAATAAGATAGTTGGGTTTTTCGGGGGCTGGACAGGCGTGTTCCTCCCCGTCAGGGGCTTTCAGGGAAAGCACCATTACGCGGATCGAGCCGGCAAACGAACAGGTCAGGCCAGATCGATTTGCAGACCGTTGTCGAGCAGGCCCTGCAGCGAGGTGTAGTTGTGTCCCATGAGTACGACACTGCCGCCGGAGTGTAGCGAAAGCGTGGTGTTTGCTCCATCGGAGAAAACCGCGCTGATCGCGTCGCTGACATCGAGGCCGTCACTGCCGGCGTCGAGGACATCCTCGAACCGCAGTACATCGCTGCCCAGGTCGAAGTCGGTGATTATGTCATCACCCTGGTTGTCGAGCAGGCTGATGATAAAAGTGTCGGCACCGTCTCCACCGGACATCAGGTCATTGCCGGCGCCCCCAATCAGGATGTCAGCACCGCTGCCACCCACCAGGACGTCGTTGCCGGCCCCGCCGTCGAGCACATGGCCTTCGTCTGTGCCGGCAACGATCTGGTCGTGAGCCCGTGTGCCGATCAGTTCATGGGCGGTTGCGTCGCCCTGGTAGGCCAGCACGAGGTCGATGCTCAGGGTGGACGAGGACGTGTCGCCGTCCACATCCTTGATGGTGTAGTCAATGACCTCGGTGGCTGGCAGCGGTTCCAGTTCGGTACCGATGTAATCGACCGAGTGCAGGTAGAAACTGGTATCTCCACCTTGTGGATCGCCATCATGGTTATCCACGGGTTCAACTGCCTGCAGTACGAGGTACTGAAACTCGACCCCGGGGTTCAGGGTCGTGGTGTAGCGGTGTGCCGCATCCTCGGTGTTTTCGTCCTGATCGTCGTTGAGTATGAAGCCACTGGCCACCAGCACGCCGACTGCGTTGTAGGCAAACCACTGCGCCTGTGCCTGCGCGTCGCGACCTCCCCTGTTTTCCTGCCCGGTCGTGTTGAAGTTGAACTGCGACAGGGTCAGCGTTGCGGTGTGGATGCTCTTGCCAAAGTCCAGCGCCAGCGCTTCCTGGTGATCCTGGGAGCCGGTGCTGCCCTGCATCTGGATCTGTTCGTTGTTGCCGCTGCCAGCGCCGGCATCAACGCCTGCGCCGTGTGACGGGTTGAAGCCCAGTATTGACAGGTTGCTGGTCCAGTTCGCCCCCGAGAAATCCAGCACACCATCTGTCGTGTAGAACTCGGTGCCGACGCTGTTCGGCGCCGTGGTTGCCAATGCGTGCAGGGTGACGCCGTCTATCGTGGCCGTCATCGGGTGATACTGGCCCTGCTCCTGACCGCTGAAATCAGCAGAGCCGATGCAGTCCACTTCTTCATAATCCAGGTCGCCTGCCACAAAGTGGTAACTGCCGTCCGGATAAATTGTGAACGTGCCGTGGAAGGTGCTTACCGTCAGGCCCTCGCTGGGTACATCGGCGGAAACAACATCACCATTGGGGTTGGTATAGGAGATGGACTGCACGCAGGCCGGTGCGTCTCCCTCGTAATCGGTTCCGGGTCCGCCGGGGCCAAAGATGGTCCCCTCAGCGGTTATGACGTTGCCACCGCTGCCTTCGCCGCCGACCAGCACGAAGTCCAGATCCGGCCGCGCAATCGGCAGAAGGTTTTCGGGCTCTTCGGGCGGTTCTTCCGGGCCGCCCGCTGCAACCTCCTCCGGTACGGGTTCGACCTGTGGAGGCGGTTCGTCAAAGCTTACGTTGATCGGGTCGGTATTGAATCCGGAGTCCGGCGTGGTCTGCTGATTGGAGCGATCCAGTAGTACAAAGCTGTTGCCTTCGTCGCCGGCATCACCGGGGCCGGCGGCCGTCGCTTCCAGTTCCGAGGGGTCTTCCCCGGCGAGCAGGGCCTGCTGAATGGCATCGATATCATCGGTCGCTTCAGGCACAAATTCCGGCTGCGCGGTCCCGGCCTGGGTTGCGTGGCCAGCCGGATCGAAGATTTCCTCATCAAGCACCATCCGCGAGCTGCGTCCCATGTCGAAGCGGGAGCCGTCGCGGAACACGATGGAGATTGCGCCGTCAGCGCCGGTCACAATGGTTTCGTTCTGTCGGACCGCATCTCCCGGCTGCAGGGCGCGGGTTTCTCCGGAGTCCGACAGTCGGCCCCAGGCCGATCCAACGATATTGTCCACGGTGCCGATGACCACGCTCTGCGTGGCTGATGAAAAGCTGGCTCCGTCTGCCATGGCAACCTCCCGGGGTATGCGCCAGGTTGTGATAGAAGGTGCGGCTGCCTGCCTGCTTCAACGTCCTGTCAAACGTCTTCTATATTCAAATCCAAGCTAACACCTCCAAAATCGGCCAAATATTGTACATCCGTACAGTGATTGATCTTTCTTCAGTCCGGAAGGGGCAATATGGGTGACGGGTGGTTTTTCAGAAATTCAGGAGCATATTCGCCCGGGAAGCCTCTTTTGGCGACCCATCAAGCTTGGTCTGATACTTTTATGTTGTCGGGTGGGCTGAAATGCTTGGTGTACGAATCATTCTGATTGAAATAGTTTGGCATCTCCGTATAATCCTACAGCCTGTACCTGACTGAGGATTTCGCCCGCGAGCGAGATCAGGAAATTTGACTGAAACTTCGACCACTACCGCTGATCATTCGTCGCTGTCACCTGGTATTGAACTGGCCGCCCCGGTAAAGGGCGAGGGCCGGATTTTCTGGCAGTTGGCCCGTGCATCCGGCGTGCTCGATGAAAATTCAGAGTACTGCTATCACCTGCTGCAGCTGCACCACGCCCATGCGTGCGTACTTGCGCGTCATGCCGGGAAGCCGGTTGGTTTCATTGTCGGCTACCTGCCGGGCAGCTTTCAGTACGGCACGGACATCAATGTGCCGCATGATGCTGCCGGTCGCACACTGTTTATTTGGCAACTGGCCGTGGATCCCGGGATGCGTGGCAGTGGCCTGGCCCGCGCGATGACCGACTCCATCCTGGCGCGTCCGGAGTGTCAGTCGGTGCGTTATATCCAGGCAACTGTCACCCCGGACAACCGCGCGTCCACCCGTTTCTTTCAGTCACTGGCGGCTCGCTACGAGGCCCCGCTGACTACCCAGTGCCTGCTGAACGAGCAGGAACTATCCAGCGATCACGAGCCCGAGCACCTGTTCCACATCGGGCCGATCCACCGCAAAAACCACTAACCACTAAGTAACCAAGTAAGAGAAGAGCAATATGATTTCTGAACAAACTGATCCCGCGCATGCACTTGAGTCCGACGTACGCAGTTATTCCCGATCTTTCCCGATCGTCATTCAGCGCGCGAAAGGGGCACGGCTGTGGACGGATGATGGCAGCGAGTACATCGATTTCCTGGCCGGTGCCGGTTCGCTGAACTACGGCCACAACAACCCGCTCATCAAGCAGTCACTGATCGACTATCTGCAGGCCGATGGTCTGCTCAATGGTCTCGACATGGCGTCGGTGGCGAAGAACCGTTTCATCGAGACTTTCCAGCAGCGCATCCTTGCGCCGCGCAACCTGGACTACAAGCTGCAGTTCTGCGGCCCGACGGGTACCAACGCGGTGGAAGCGGCGCTGAAACTCGCGCGCAAGGTCAAGCAGCGCTCCGGCATTATTTCATTCACGAACGGTTTTCACGGCATGACGCTGGGATCGCTGGCAGTGACCGGCAACGAGTATCACAAGGAAGACATCTACTGCGCAGGCCAGTCGAACGTCACCTTCATGCCCTACGACGGTTACGTGGATGGCATTTCGGACACCACGCAACTGCTGCGCAAGTGCCTGGAAGATTCATCCAGTGGCACCGGCCTGCCGGCTGCGGTAATCCTCGAAACAGTCCAGGGTGAGGGCGGTGTGAATGTAGCCAGCCCTGAATGGCTGCGTTCCCTGCAGGAAATCTGCCGCGAGTTTGATGTGCTGCTGATCGTGGATGACATCCAGATGGGTTGCGGTCGCACCGGCGGTTTCTTCAGCTTCGAAGAGGCGGGACTGGAGCCTGACATGGTTCTGCTCTCGAAATCCATCGGCGCCTACGGTTTGCCCATGTCCCTGGTACTGCTGAAGCCGGAACTCGATGAATGGGATCCGGGTCAGCACAACGGAACATTCCGTGGCAATAACCTGGCTTTCGTTGCCGCGACGCGGGCCCTGGAACTGTACTGGTGCGATGACAATTTCTCGGGTGCGATTCGCAAGAAGTCGGCGCGCATCGGCAACTTCCTGAATCGCGTGGCCAGGCAGTATCCGCAGGCTGGATTCACTGTGCGGGGCCGGGGCCTGGTGCAGGGCATCGAGGCGGCTGACCAGGAGCTTGCCTCGCGCCTGCGTCAACGCTGTTTTGAACTGGGCATGATTATCGAGACCGCGGGTGCCCGCGACCAGGTGCTGAAGTTTCTGCCGCCGCTGACCATTTCGGAAGCAGAACTGGAAGCGGGGCTGGATATTGCCAGTCGCGCGTTCCGTGACGTGATGGGCGAGGAGGCAGCGACTCGTCGCAGCGCCGGCGGGCAGGCCTGAAGAATTGCCACACGACGTGGCGGCCGCTGTCCGGTACTGACCGGCAGGGCGGTGCACGGGCCGGGGGGAGTATATCCGCCGGCAACAGACTGCGAAACGAAAAAAACTGGCCTGCCGAACTGGCGGGCCTGAAGGAATGGAATTACTGTGAATACAGGAAAACAAAAAACCCTGCGCCTGCGTACGGCAACACAACCCAAGTTGCCGCGCCGGGGCTGGATCGCGATCGGGGGAATGCCCGTTAGCGGGCGATCGGCCAGGAGTGTCATGTCGGAACAATCGGAGATTCCGCACGACCTGCGTGTATTGCAGGCGCTGCGACGCATCATGCGTGCAACCGAGCTGCACTCGCGGCAATTGTCCACGCAATACCAGATCACCACGCCGCAGCTAGTGGCGCTGGCGTACCTGGCCGGCAACAGTCCCCTGACCATGCGGCATCTTGCCGAAGGGATTCACCTGAGTGCCAGTACGCTGGTCGGTATCATCGACCGCCTGGAAGCCAAGGGTTTCGTCGAACGCCAACGTGGTCAGCAGGACCGGCGACAGGTGTTTCTCGAGGTCACCCCCGCGGGGAATGCTTTCCTGGAAAAAGCGCCGTCGCTGCTACAGGATCGGCTGGCCGAGGGGCTCCACAGTATTTCTTCCAGTGAGCAGGCCGCCCTGGCCCGTGCGCTGGAGCGTATTGTCGAGTTCATGGAGGCCGGTGATATTGATGCTGCCCCCGTGCTGCACGGCGGCGCGATTCAGTCCGGGGAATAATACTCCTCCGTTCCCGCAGGTGCGCTGACCGCGCCCCCCACCCCGCTGACGGAATGGCTGCCGGCCGGAAAACCGGTTACAACGCCGTACTGGGCAACAGCAATGCCAGTTTTTACGGATGTGTTTGTACAGGTAGGCTAATCTGCAGGCATCATCAATCGGGCGGGGATGGACATGTCTGCAGAACAGAAATCGCGGGTCGCTTTTGTTACCGGCGCCACCGGATTCCTCGGCCTCAATCTCGTCGAACTTCTCTGTGCGGACGGTTGGCAGGTACATGCCCTGCATCGCAGCGACAAGGGGCTGGCGCAGTTGCGGGAGTTTGGTGCGCAGCCCGTGCAGGGCGGGATCGATGATGCGGCGGCACTTGCCGAAGTGATGCCGGAGAAGCCGGACGTGGTTTTTCATGTGGCAGCATCCACCAGTCTCTGGCGGCAGGGTGACGAGGCGCAGTACCAGGCCAACGTCATGGGTACGCGTAACGTGGTGTCCGCCGCGCTACAGCGCGGTACCGGAAGATTCGTACATACATCGAGCGTGGCTGCATACGGCGATGGTGTTTTTCCGGACATGCTGAACGAGGAGTCCCCGCGCAACTCCGAGGATCACTGGGTCAGCTACTTCAGAACCAAGCACCTGGCCGAAGTCGAAGTGGATGCCGGAATCAGCAGGGGGCTGGATGCCGTGTTCATCAATCCGGCGGGTATCGTCGGACCGTATGACGAGCATAACTGGGTACGCATGATCACCATGCTGGCGAACGGCAAGTTGCCGGGAACACCGCCGGGTCGGGGCGGGTTCTGTCATGTACGCGAAGTGGCGAAAGCCCATGTTGCCGCGTACGAGAAGGGCAGAACCGGTGAGCGCTACATGCTGGGCGGCGTCAACGCCCGCTACGAGGAGTTTGTGCGCATTGCCGCCGAACGCCTAGGGAAAAAGCCCCCGCCGGTAATCCCGGCGTGGCTGCTCAAGACCATTGCGCAGGCGAATCAACTGGTCAGCTACATCACCAACAGGGAACCGGACATCACTCCCGAGGGCGCCCTGGTGGTCTGTACGGACGGGCCGATCAGTTCAGAAAAGGCGGTCGCCGAACTCGGCTTTCAATGCGTTCCACTGGAAACCATGATTGATGACACCATCGCCTGGATGCGTGCCACGGGGCGGCTGCAGGCCTGAGCCGACGGGGGGTTGTTGCGCGTCCTGGCTCGGCGTAATTTGATTATTATACGAGTGGTCGGAACGGGGTGTCAGGCATGAACAGTATTAGTCACAAGTATTGGAAAATGCAGGGTACAGGGTACGAGTTCTGCAATTGCGAATTTGACTGGGGCAACGAAGTGGCTTCTGCTGCCTAGCGTAGCAGGGACAGAAACCCTGTAAGAATCAACAGCCCGCCAATTAGCCGGGCGGCCTTTTCGCCGTGCGGGCTGGACTTTTCGACCAGCACCCAGGCGGT
>JBFJWR010000044.1:0-13039 GCA_041623535.1 Pseudomonadales bacterium | reverse complement strand
CTGACTTTTTCCGGCCTGGATCCCACCGGCGGTGCCGGCATCGCAGCGGATATCCGCACCATGGATCGTGCCGGCGCCCACTGTCTGCCCCTGGTTACCGCCCTGACCAGCCAGGACACTGACTCGGCCCACGGTGTGAGCGCCGTAGCCGCAGCAGTCCTGCAGGATCAGCTCGACGTCCTGCTGAACGACATCACGCCCGCCGCGATCAAGATCGGACTGGTGCCGGACGCGGCCATTGCCGCGGTCATAGCGGCAGTCTGCCAGCGCCTGCCGGAAGTGCCGGTCGTCGGTGACCCGGTGTTATCCGCGGGCGGCGGTGGGGAACTGGCGGCAACCGGCATGGCACGCTGCTGGCGCGAGGTGCTGATGCCATGGGTGACCATTGCGACACCGAACCAGTCCGAGATGCAGCGCATCTTCGGAACCGGTGCGCCCGTTCCGGGAGAAAAACGACCCTGCCTGCTGATCACCACCACGGATGCGGGCGAAGACCCCATCGTGCATCGCCTGTACCGGCGCGACGGCGAGGAGCAACTGTTCTCCACGCCCCGCCTGCCGGGGCAGTTTCATGGATCCGGCTGCACACTCGCAGCGGCACTCGCGGCATTGCTGGCGCAGGGCCGGCCGCTGCCGGAAGCCGTGTCCGGAGCGTTGGAGCGGGCACAACTGAGCCTGCGCAACGGCTTTCCGCTGGGGCGTGGCCAATGGATACCGGGCTGAACAGGCAGCACGCAATCCGCGGCGTGTACGTGATCACCGACGCGGCGCTGTGCGGTGCCGCACTGCTGCCCGGCGTCACCGCTGCGCTCGACGGCGGCGCCAGCCTGCTGCAATACCGTAACAAGTCTGCAGATCGGCAACTGCGATACCGGGAAGCCGCCGCCCTGCAGGAAATATGTGGCGCTTACCACGTACCTTTCATCATCAATGACGATATCGAACTGGCCCTGCAGATCAACGCGGACGGTGTCCACCTGGGGCAATCCGACGGTGACGTCGCTGCCGCCCGTGCACGACTCGGTGCCCGGCGCATCCTCGGGGTCACCTGTCACGATTCACTGGAATACGCCCGTCGGGCCGCCACCCAGGGCGCGAATTACGTGGCCATGGGTGCGGTGTTTCCGTCCCCCACCAAGCCGCGGGCAAAGCGCGTAACACTGGATGTCATTCGCCAGGCTCGCGGTGAACTGCAACTACCCATCGTGGCGATCGGTGGCATCAATGCGGATAATGCGCGCTCGGTGGTGGACAGCGGCGCCTCCAGCGTGGCCGTAATCAGCGCCGTGTTCCGCCACACCAGCGCCGAAGACATAGAAACAGCCGTCATTCGGCTCTGTAAAGCCATTCAACCGCGGCCCGGCCGCCAACAGGACGACGCATGACCCGATCCAGTGATCTCTTCGCAGCCTCCATGAAAAAGATTCCGGGCGGCGTGAACTCCCCGGTACGCGCTTTCGCCGGCGTCGGCGGCAGCCCGCTGTTCTTTCGCTCGGCCCGTGGTGCCTGGCTGACGGACGAAGATGGCCGGGAATACGTGGACTACGTCGGTTCCTGGGGCCCGATGATCGTCGGACACGCTCACCCTGCCGTGATCGAGGCTGTCGAGAAGCAACTGCACAAAGGGCTGGGATTCGGTGCGCCGACCGAGCTGGAACTGCAGATGGCCACGCGACTCTGTCAGTTGGTGCCGTCCATGGACCAGGTACGCATGGTCAGCTCCGGCACCGAGGCCACCATGAGTGCGATCCGTCTCGCACGCGGGTTTACCGGTCGCGACCGCATGATCAAGTTCGAGGGCTGTTACCACGGCCACGCGGACGGCCTGCTGGTCCAGGCCGGCTCCGGGGCACTGACGCTGGGTGTACCCAGTTCCCCGGGCGTACCCGCCGCCTATGCCGCACTGACGCACAATGCCAGCTACAACGACCTGAACTCGGTAGCAGAGTTGTTCGCGCAGTACGGCGAAGAGGTTGCCTGCGTGATCGTCGAACCGGTCGCGGGCAACATGAACTGCGTGCCACCAGCGCCCGGCTTTCTCGATGGATTACGGGAACTGTGCACGCAACACGGCGCACTGCTGATTTTTGATGAAGTCATGACCGGATTCCGCGTTGCCCTCGGTGGCGCGCAGGCCCTGCATGACGTACTGCCCGACCTGACCACGCTGGGCAAAGTCGTCGGTGGCGGCCTGCCCGTCGGTGCCTTTGGCGGCCGCGAAGAGATCATGCAGCACCTCGCACCAGCCGGACCGGTCTACCAGGCGGGCACACTTTCCGGCAATCCGGTGGCGCTGGCAGCGGGCCTGGCAACCCTGGAACTGATCGCCGAACCTGGCTTCCATGCGCGCCTGACCGAAACAACCGGACATCTGCTCGACGGACTGGATACGCTGGCAGGTGAAGCCGGGATACCGCTGCTCTGTCAGCAGGCCGGCGGCATGTTTGGCCTGTTCTTTACGGAAGAAAAGGTGATTACCCGTTTCAGCCAGGTCCAGGCCTGCGACGCGGAGCGCTTTCGCAGGTTTTTTCACGCCATGCTGAATGCCGGTGTGTACCTCGCACCGTCGGCGTATGAGGCGGGTTTTGTCTCGGCCGCACACGGAACGCCGGAGATCGCACACACACTGGAAGCGGCCCGGACAGCCTTCGCAGCGCTGTAAATTCGACCCGCGGCATTGTGCGGGCAGGACGCAGGCGTGCGCCCTGTTACGGCCGCGCTACCAGAACTGCCAGCCGCTGCCGCGCAGTTCTTTGGCGCGCTTCTCTGCTTCCAGCGCGCCCTCGGAGTCCTTGGCTGCCCATCGGCACTCTGCGACCACGGTCCAAAGTCGTGCCTGTTCATCGTCGGCGCCGCCCGCCAGGCTGATGCCCTTGCGGGCAAACTGTTCGGCCTGCGCCACTTTACCTTCGGCCAGCCGGACCTCGGCCAGTTCGCGGTAAATACGCGGCTCGCGCGGCGCAATCCGCAGTGCACGTTCCAGCGTGACGGCCGCCTCCGGCAGCCGACCCGCGGTCCGGTGATCATGCGCCTGGGCCAGCAGGGCTGCCGCTGCAGTGGGTAATTCACGGGTACCGCTATCGCGCGTGCGCGGCGCGCTGTGCGCTGGCCCCGCCTGGCCGGATGAGCCCTCCCGATACGGATCGGATTCTCCCGACTTGGGAGTCGAACCGGGCGATTCATACGGCGAGCCACTCTCTGCCGGCCGACTGCGGTCCACCACGATGGGCTGTGGCCCGTTGGGGTCATGACCCGGCACCGCACAGCCACCCAGCAGGGCGCACGCCAGTAGCCAGGTTTTTCCTCGTAGCTGCATCACGCGTCCTTATCCGTCATCCGTCATCCGTCATCCGTCGGGCAAAGCCCGGTACATCAATTCAGTATTCACTCGAACCAGCTGTCGAACCAGCGTTTCACCGGCGCCAGCACACCTGCACAGGCCACGCTTTCCTGCGGAGCACTGCCCTCTATATAAGGTATCAGGCGGGCGCCTTCACAATTCCGGGCACTGAGCCGCCCGCTGGCTTCATCCACCCAGTGATATTCAACCCCCGGTGGCACCGCGGCAACCAGTGGCGCTGCATGCAGTCCGTTCATGAGATCCGCCCAGGCGCGCAAGGCACCGCCGGATCCGGTCAGCGGGGTCGGGCGGTTGTCATCCCGGCCCATCCATACCACTGCCAGGTAGTTCCCGGTGTAGCCGGCAAACCAGCTGTCACGCAGGTCGTTGGTGGTTCCGGTTTTTCCGGCCGCCTGGATATCACGCGACAACACGCGGTAGGCACCGGCGCCGGTACCCTCTGCCATCGTGATCTGCATGCCGTACTGGATCAGGTGCGCCGGCCCCGCCCCCACGGTCTGGCGAACTTCCAGCGGATAGCGGCTCAATGGGCTGCCATCGGCGGCGAGCACTTCCCGGATGGCGCGTACCGGCGAGCGGAAACCACCGGCGGCCAGTGTCTGGTACATCCCGGCCACTTCCAGTGGTGTCAGTTCCGCCGTACCCAGCAGCATGGACGGATACGGTTTGATCAGTGCATCAACGCCCAGGTCCTGCATGGTTTCCAGCACCCGGCCCACGCCCAGGTCGAGGCCAAGATTGGCGGTCGCCAGGTTATAAGAACGTGACAGTGCCTCGTAGATGGGCACCCGGCCATGCACCTTGTGATCAAAATTCAGCGGCTCCCAAAGCTCACCGTTCGGCTGCTGCAGCCGTATCTCTTCGTCGCGTACCAGGGTCGACAGCGTGTAGCGCTTCGGATCATTCAGCGCCGTCAGGTAAACCGCCGGTTTCACGAGCGAACCGATTGCGCGCCGCGCATCCAGTGCACGATTGAATCCGGAATAGCGTGTACGCCGGCCGCCTACAACCGCCAGGGCCTCGCCGCCTTCGGTCGAGGTCACCACGATGGCGCCTTCCAGGCTGCCGGCCTTGATACCGTGCTGCTTTTCCAACTGGTCCAGGGAACCGGACAGGCTGGCCTCTGCCTGCCACTGCACCTGCGGATCCAGCGTGGTAAAAATTCGCAGGCCTTCACTGGTCAGGTCTTCCTCGCGGTAATCGCGACTCAGTTGCCGCCGCACCAGGTCGAGAAATCCCGGAAACATCGAATCGGACCACGACGGCCGGCTGACCACACCGAGCGGGCGGGCAGTCGCATCGCGCGCAGCGGCGGCGGTTATCACGCCGGCCTCTTCCATCAGTTGCAGAACCAGGTCACGCCGCTTTTTCGCGCGCTCCGGCGAACGCCGTGGATCGTAATAGGAGGGCCCCTTGATCAGGCCGACCAGGAGCGCACTTTCGTGCAGATCCAGCCCGGCCACCGGCTTGCCAAAATAGAACTGCGCCGCCAGCCCGATGCCGTGTATGGCGCGGCGACCAGACTGACCCAGGTAGATCTCGTTCAGGTATGCCTCGAGGATGTCGTCCTTTTCGTAATGCGCATCCAGCAATACCGCCATGACGGCTTCCATGCCCTTGCGGGTCAGGCTGCGCTTGCTCGTCAGGTAGAAGTTCTTCACCAACTGCTGTGTCAGCGTGCTGCCACCCTGCACCACCCCGCCGGCACGCAGGTTGGCAACCAGCGCCCGGGCAATCGAGCGCAGTGCCACGCCATGGTGCTGGTAAAAGTTTCGGTCTTCGGTGACCAGCAGCGCCTGTACCAGTTGATCGGGCGCCTGGTCGCGCTTGATCAGGATCCGGTCTTCATTGTGACCGGGATAAATACCGCCGATCAGTAACGGCTCCAGTCGCGCCAGGGCGACCGACGGACCGCTGCGACTATCCAGTTGGCGGATGCCGCCCGCGTCGAAATCCACTGCCAGCGCACGACTGTCTTCCCTGCCGTCCCAGAAGCGGAACCCCCGGCTGTGGATCAACAGGCGATCGCGGTAGTAATCATACTGACCGGCAGCGGGGGCATTGGACTTGCGCGTGTAACCCAGGGCCTTGAGTTCACGAATGACAACGTCTGCGGAAACCGGCAGTCCGGCATAGAGTTCCAATGGTCGCGCATAAACCCGGGCCGGCACCGACCAGCGCTTGCCTTCAAATTTGCTGCGCACCATCGCATCCAGCACGACCAGGGCGATCAGTCCCAGCACCAGTCCAACCACGCCGATCTTGAACAACAGGCGCCAGGGGCCGCGCGCTGTCGCCCGGGCGCCTTTCTTGCGCCGGCTTTTCGGGCTGGGTTTCTTACGTGGTCTGGCCATGGCGCGGGAGTATAAGTCATGTCGTCACCATCTTTCTGCTAAGCTGCGCGCATTTGTAATTTATGGTTTCAGCCCGTGAGTGAAAAACTCCTCGAAGCGCTGCAGAATGCCGCGCTTTATGATCATCCGGTTCAGGAATTCCAGGTCATCCAGACGCATATTTCATGGGTGCTGCTGACCGGGGAGTTCGCCTACAAAATCAAGAAGCCGGTGGATTTCGGCTTTCTGAATTTCACCGCGCTGGACCGGCGCCTGCACTACTGCCAGGAAGAACTGCGGTTGAACCAGCGCCTGGCACCGGAACTGTACCTGGATGTCGTGGCCATCCATGGAACTGAAGAGCAGCCCTCGCTGAGCGGATCCGGCGAGCCGCTGGAGTACGCGCTGAAGATGAAGCAGTTCCCGCAGGACGGGCTGCTGTCCACGCTGGAGGCGCAGGGTCAATTACAGACGGAACATATCGATGTGCTGGCCACGCTGCTGGCGCGCTTTCATGCCGACATCCCATGCGTGGAGGAATCCAGTCCGCTGGGCACTGCGAACGCCGTTGTCGAACCGATGCGCCAGAACTTCGTGCAGATTCGGGCCATGCTGACCGACGCGGGCGACCTGGCCCAACTCGAGCAGTTGGAAGGCTGGGCGGAAAGCACCGCCGAACGCCTGCACGAACTGCTGAACCAGCGCCGCGCAAACGGTCACGTGCGCGAATGTCACGGCGACGCGCACCTGGGCAATATCGCTCTGCTGGACGGCAAGCCACTGCTGTTTGACTGCATCGAGTTCAACGAGGAGTTCAAGTGGATCGATACGGCCAGCGATTTCGCGTTCCTGGCCATGGACCTGCAGCACCGCGGCCACCCGCAACTGGCCGCCCGACTGGTCAACCGCTACCTGGAGGAATCAGGGGATTACGAATCGGCACGGGTGCTCGACTTCTATCGCGCCTACCGGGCCATGGTGCGCGGCAAGATTGCCCTGTTCCAGATGTCCGTGCCGGGGCAGTCGGATGCGCAGGTCGCCGCGCTGCTGCAAACCTATCGCAGTTACGCCGACCTCGCCGAGTCCTACACCGAAATCCCGCAACCCTACCTGCTGGTGATGCACGGGGTTTCCGGCACCGGTAAAAGCACAGCCAGCGCCGCGATCGTTGAGCAACTGTCTGCGATACGCATACGCTCGGACGCCGAGCGCAAGCGCCTGCATGGCCTTGCCCGCAATGAATCAAGCCACTCCGGCATACAGGGCGGCATTTACACCCAGGAGGCCTCGGCCCGGGTATACGAGTACATGCTGCAGACCAGCGAAACCCTGCTCCGCGCCGGCCAGCCGGTGGTTGTGGATGCGGCGTTCCTGAAACGTTCGCAGCGCGACCTGTTTCACGCTCTGGCAGAGCGCATGGCCGTGGCCCACCTGATCATCCACTGCAACACGTCGGAACAGTTTGCCCGTGAATGGATACAGCAGCGGCAGCAGGCAGGCGAGGATGTTTCCGAGGCCGGCACCGAAGTGCTGGAAGCCCAGCTTGCCAGCCAGGAACCGCTGGAAGAAAACGAACTGTCGTACACCTGGGAAGTTGAACCCACGCGACCCGAAAGTATTGATCAGCTGATCGCCCGCATCCGGCACGTACTGATCCAGTACCACGGCGACTGAACCGCGCCGGCCCGGGCAGGGGCGAGTTCCCGCCGGGACATTACTGCGAAGACTGAGCTTCGCGGTGTTCGCGCCGGAAAGCCTCCCGTAACTCCTTCTGCCGCTCAGGCGGTAATTCCCGAAAGCGGCGGAATTTCTCCCGCACGCGGCGCCGCTCTTCCGGCGGCAGTGCGCGGAAGCGCTGGAAACGCTCCCGCACCTGTTGTTTTTCGACATCACTCATCTGGCTCCAGCGCTGGGCCCGACGTTCGAAATGCTGGCGCCGCTCCGGCGGCAGTTGATCCCAGTTTTCCGCGATTCGGCGCATGCGCTTGCGCTGCCGGTGATCCATTTGCGACCAGTCAGCGGCGAACGGTGCAAGCCGTTGCTGTACCTGCGGCGGCAGTGCAGAAAAATCTGTTTCCCCGGCCGCCGTGGCAGCCGTACTGAAGACCAGGAACAGCGCCGCAAGCACGGATCTCATGGCTCCCGGGCCGCCAGCCAGCGATAGAATTCAAGATCCTGGTACAGGTCGCTTTCACCCGCCATGGCGAGCAATTCAGGCGTCGCCATGTCAGAGGCATGTTCCGCGTCCTGCCAGGAAGGCAGCAGGAGCACCGCCAGTAATGCCAGTGATGCGGCAAGCCCGGCGGCACCGGCCCACCACCAGGCTGGCGACCGCCAGACCGCCTGCTCCAGCGCAGCCTCGCGCGCTGCACGCAGCCGGTGGCGGGTCTGCGCGTCATAAGACTGCACGCCATCGTCCAGAACGGCCCGGACCTCTTCAATCAGGGCCTGTTCGGCGGGATCCGGTTGCCGGTTCATGGGGATGCATCCTCCAGGGCTGCACGCAGGGCCGACAGGGCGCGATGAAAATGCGTCTTCACGCTGCCCTCGGAGCATTCCATGGCAAACGCGGTTTCCCGTGTACTGAGCCCTTCCCAGGCGCGTAGCGTGAATGCCTGTTGCTGGCGCAGTGGCAGATCCTGCAGGGCCTTTTCAAGAACCCGCCGACTGTCTTCCCGCTCGTGAATGGCATCCGGCTCTTCACCGGGCCCGGCCGCCAGCGTATCGATTTCAGTTGCACCTTGCTCACCCAAGTGACGCCACAGGCTGGTGGACCGGCGCTGACAGTCATGCACCTGGTTGCGCAGAATGCGATAGAACAAGGGCTTCCATTCGGCCGCTGGTTTCCGCCCGTAATGCCGGGCGAGCCGCATCATTGCCTCCTGTACACAATCCAGCGCATCGTCCCGGTTCCGCACGCCCAGTTCGGCGATTCGCAACGCCCGCAGTTCATGGTCACGCAGGAACTGCTCCATGGCTGCCCGGGCGGCATCAGGGTTTTCACCTTCCATCTCGTCAGCAAGCCGCCAGGCCAGTACATGCATGAATCAATTCCAACAGCGATACGCGTAAACGGGTAACGTGCGACAAGGCAATCGGTTGACACGGCCCAAGGCCACCGGGGGCCGCCATTTTGCCTACCGCCCTGTCAGCCAAACGCCTGCACCAGGCGCTCCGCACCGCCGGTCAGTGTAAACACCGCCACGAGCGCAAATCCCAGCACCAGCAGAAACAGCATGCGCGGCCAGTCCGGCTGCTGTGGAGCGGGACGCTGGTCCTGCCGATCCTGTTCCTCCAGCCACCCCTCCAGCAATTTCAGGTTACGCAGATTGGCTCGCGAGGTGATATCGATGAGGTCACCGACCACCGGCACCAGTCCCAGCAGGAAATCGAGCAGGATATTGGCGCCCATCTGAACCCGCATGCGCCGCGGGGCACCGGCTCGGGCGGCCAGGTGGACCAGGTAGGAGGACAGCGCCACGCCCGCGGCGTCACCGACCACGGGTAACAGGCCGATCAGCGCATCCCAACCGAGGCGGATACGGGTTCCGGGGATGCGAAATGCACCATCCAGCCAGCGACTCAGGGTCCGAATGCGCTGTGCCACCCGGTCGCGGCGTTCCCGCTGCGTTGCCCCAGGATCGGCCGCCGCCCGGCCACTCGTCGGCGAATTGTCGTCGTTATTGATTTCCATCCAATATCCAGCAGGCATTCCGCTACAATCAGGGAACAATACCTGACGATTGAGCATGCATAAATGGCAAGTCGGCGAGATCTACTGATTCTCGGGGCACTGGGTGTCGGTGCCGGCCTGACCGTAAAATTCTGGCCCCAGGTGCCCGAGCCTGCCCCCACGCCGCCCGCGAGCGTGCCGGTTCGTGACGTCACCGTCGGCTTCATCTATGTCGGCGCGACCAATGATTCCGGCTACAACCAGAGCCACGCCAATGCGGCAAGAAAACTCGCGCAGTTCGACTGGATTAACGTGGTCGAGCAGGCCAATGTTCCCGAGGATGAAACCGTCATCGCGGTCATGCAACGCATGATCGAAGAGGACGGGGCGGAATTTGTATTCCCCACATCGTACGGGTATTTCGATCCCTACCTGCTGGAGTTCGCTACGCAGTACCCGGAGGTCAAGTTCCTGCATACCGGCGGACTGGCGCTGCCCGGTCATCCCCCGAATATCAGCAGCAGTTACGGCTACATCGACGAGGCCATGTTTCTTTGTGGCGTGATTGCCGCACACACCAGTCCGAAGCTCCCCATGGGCTTTGTCGGAGCCATACCAATCCCCGTCGTGCGCCGGAATATCAATGCTTTCACCCTGGGCGCACGACAAGTCAATCCGGACGCCATCGTACATGCGCGGTTCACCGGTGGCTGGAATGATCCCGAACAGGAACAGCAGCGGGCACGGGAATTGTTTGACCTCGGAATCGACACCCTCGCCTGTCATGTCGACAGTCCGGCCCTGCTTATGCAGATGTGCGAGCAGGCCGGCGTACGCGCGGTGGGCTATCACGTGAACCAGTCCGTGAACGCGCCGACCCAGTTCATCACCGGCGCGGAATGGCGCTGGTTCGGGATGTACAAGGACTATATCCAGCGGCACCTCGCGAACAAGGACTGGCCGACCATGATGCGTGGGGGATTGCGTGACGGCATGGTCGCACTGTCACCGCTTGCAGCCTCGGCTCCGCCGGTGGCTCGCGCACAAATGAACAAATTACTGAGATCAGCGGAACAGGGTCAGTTTCACATTTACACCGGACCGGTTCTGGATAACCAGGGCGAAGTCATGGTGCCAAACGGCATGCAGCGCAGACAGGACGATCCCTGGCTGGAAACCATGGACTGGTTCGTGGAAGGAGTCGTGGCTGGCTGACCGGTTCAGCCGGCCAGTACAGATCCCCGGACCGCAAGTCTGTATCCGACAGCGTGCCGGCACCAGTATCCTTAGCAGCCTCATTACAATGGGGCTATTCCGGATTCGCTGCGGAATGGCCGAAAGAAGGGCACAGCAGGCCTCTTGCAGGTTTTTCCAGGGTTAGAACATGGCGGGAATAACACGCAGACACGTGATCCGGGCCGGCGCCCTTGGCGCACTCGGCCTGGCGGCGGCATCGACGCTGCGCCAGCCGCTGGGCGAAGTCGCCTTCAAGGAGTACCGCGTCGGATTCATCTACGTCGGCGCCCGCGATGATTTTGGCTATAACCAGGCCCTTGCGACTGCCGCCGCCCGCTTGGGAACCAGGCCGGGCATCACCCTGCTGGAGCAGGATCGCATTCCGGAAACCAGCGAAGTGGCCGAAGTAATGCGATACATGATCGAGGAGGAAGGCGCGGAGATCATTTTTCCGACTTCTTTCGGCTATTACGACCCGTACGTGCTGGACCTCGCGCGTGCCCACCCGGAGGTTCATTTCATCCACGCCGGTGGGCTCTACCAACCTGGACACCCGGAGAACATCAGCACCTTTTTCGGCTACACGGATGAAGGCATGTACCTCGCAGGCATTGTGGCCGGGCACATGAGCAAGACCGGCCGGCTGGGCCTGATTGCAGCCATGGATATTCCCCATGTGCACCGCAACGTCAACGCCTACCTGCTGGGTGCCCGCCGGGTAAATCCCTATGCAACGCTGCAGGTCAGGTTCACCGGCAACTGGTTTGACCCGCTCACGGAACGTCAGGTCTGCGAAGAAATGATTGCTGCAGGCTCAGAGATCATCACCTGCCACGTGGACAGCCCGCAGGTAATCGTTGAGACCTGTGCCACGCATGATCGCTATTGCATCGGCTATCACTCCGACCTGGGCACAGTGGCGCCGGATCATGTTCTCACCAGCGTCCAGTGGGACTGGTGGCCGGTCTTTGCGGAATATCTCCAAAACATTCAGAACGAAATACCCCTGCCAAACATGAAGCGGGCCGGTCTGCGTGAAAGCGTGATCTCGCTCGCGCCCTTCGGCCGCATGGTTACGCCAGAGGCAAAGCAGGATGTCAGCAACGTATTACAGGAATTCATGCAGAGTGAACGCATGGTGTACTCCGGGCCGATCTACAACCGGAGTGGCGAAGTGATCATTCCGGAAGGTGTTCGGCGCTCACCGGACGATCCCTGGCTGGAGACCATGGACTGGTTCGTGTCGGGCGTGCAGATTTGAATCGCGGCGCCATACTTGCCCTGATCCTGATCGCCCTCACCGGCGTGACCGGGTCCCTGAGCCTGTATCGCATGGCCATCATCGGCCTGGAGCGAGACCAGCAGGCCACTTTCACGCGACTCGCCACCGCGCGCAGTGGGACCATCGCCCAAAGCCTGCTGCTTAGCCAGGCAAGCGCTGCCAATATTCTGGGCCTGTACCGGGCATCCGATTTTGTCGATCCGCAGGAATTTGAATCATTCTCCAGCATCCAGCACCGCCGGAACACCTCGATCCATGCACTGGTCTGGGCTCCGCTCGTTCTCCACGAAAATCGCGCTGCTTATGAAGCGCAGACCAGTGAACTGCTGGGCACCACGTACAGCATCAAGGAATTGGCGCCCAACGGCCTGCTGCAAGCAGCACAGGAACGCGCCGAATATTTTCCGGTGCAATACGTGGTTCCGCTCAAGGTCAACAAGACCCTGGTGGGCTTCGATCTCGGCAGCGAACCCGTCCGGCGCAATACCATGGCACTGGCGCGCCTCAGTGGTCTGACCCGCGCCACCCCCGGACTATCCCTCGCCCAGGAAATCGACACCGCACCCGGCATTCTGATCGTGGAGCCGTTGTATCGCGGTGGTCGCAGTACGAGCACCGAACGCCAGCAGAACCTGCAGGGCTTCGTCATCGTGGTTGTGCGAATCAAGACACTGCTACTGAACGCGATTCAGGAAGTCCGCCAGGCACAGAGCCCGATATACACTGCGCTCTATGATCTGACTGACGGCAAGGAAGAATTCCTGTACGCCGTTGGCGACAAGCCGCAGACGGTGGACAAGTCCTCCTGGCTACAGGAGGAAACCGTCAAGTTTTCCGGCCGTCACTGGGCAATCCGCAACTACCCGTCGCGCCAGTTTTCCGGCAGCACCAGCTGGCAGCCGCTGAGCCTGCTGGTCGGCCTGTTGATTCTCACCGCGATCATGCTGATCTTTGTTTACAACCTCTTGCACCGGGAACAGATCGTCTCACAGGCGGTGGCGCTGCGAACCCGGGAGTTGCGGCGCAGCGAAGCCAGGTTGCGCGGCCTGCTGGATGCCGCCAACAACCCGATTTTCATTCTTGACCAGGACGGTCGAATTGAAAGCAGCAATGCCGCGGCGCAGAGAATTTTCACGCCCGGGGAAGACGACATG
>JBFJWR010000043.1:0-13259 GCA_041623535.1 Pseudomonadales bacterium | reverse complement strand
ATCGTCGATATTGGTGATGCCCACCACGTGCGCTGCGACTTCAGCAGCCGGATAAAAACGTCGATGTTCGCGGCGCGCAGACACCCCCGGGATGCGCAGCGTCATGATGCGCTCGGCGGCTTCGGGGGAATATGCCGCTGCAGGTACATGAAACGCTTGCCCTTGTAGGCAGCCAGTTGTTTCTCGAAATCTGCCGGCGAACGGCCCAGCGCAGCAGCCAGCCGCGGCCAGTGTTCCGGCACGGCGACGAGCATGGCGGGATCCGCCCACAGGGTTTCGACAGAGGTGCTTACAGCCAGCGGCTCGCCCCGGCGGTCGATGATGACTCCGCGATGCGCTTCCATGCGCTCGGTGCGCACGACGCGCGCCTGTCCTTCACCTTGCAGAAAATCCTGCTGCAATACCTGCAACTGGACAACACGACCCACCAGCACCACGGCAGCAGCACCGAGCACCACGGCCAGCAAGCCGATACGCCAGGGATGAGTCAGTTCTACCGGCTGCTGCTTACTCATTGGACGATCACGATGGCAAACGGGTCGGGGGCTTCCATGTTCAGCTTCTCAGCCGCCAGTTCGGCGACCCGGCCATGCCCGGACCAGGCACTTTGTTCCAGCAACAGGCGGTCATAATCAATCCGCGCGCGATCAGCGCTTTTCTGCAACTGGGCCAGCTGGTGATTCAGGTCGCGACTGCGGTGCGCGGTATGCACCACCGAGAGCGCGGTCGCGCAGACCGCAAGCAACAGCGCCACAAACACCAGCAGTTCCGGCCAGCGCAGGCCCTCTTCCACCGGAGCGCGTCGCACGGCAGCACGTCGGCTCATGCCTGCTCCGCCTCTATGCGCACGGCAACGCGCAGTACAGCGCTGCGCGCTCGCGGGTTATGTCGTACTTCCTGCTCGCCGGCGCGAATGGCGCGCCCCTCGGGCCGAAGTATCCAGCCCCCGGTAGCGGAACCACGCACCGGCATGCGGCGCGGCACGTCCCGGCGCGCGTGATCGCCGCGCATGAAGCGCTTGACCAGGCGGTCTTCCAGCGAATGAAAACTGATGACCACCAGGCGTCCGCCGGTCCTTAGCAGACGACTTGCCGCAGCCAGCCCACTGCTGACCTCGTCGAGTTCCTCGTTAACAAGGATGCGTAACGCCTGGAAGGTGCGCGTCGCCGGATGCTTGCCGGCTTCACGTCCCGGCACCGCGCGCGCGACCAGGTCCGCCAACTGCAGCGTACGGGTCAATGCGGTTTCCTTGCGTTCCTGCACGATCATCCTTGCAATGCGGCGACTGTGCCGCTCCTCGCCATACTCAAACAAAACGCGGGCAATCTCGGCCTCGGCGGCAGATGCCAGCCAGTCAGCGGCAGATTGCCCGGCATCCGGATCCATGCGCATATCCAGGGGGCCATCGCGCATAAAACTGAAGCCCCGCTCAGGGTCATCCAGCTGTGGTGAGGAAACGCCCAGATCCAGCAACACCCCATCGACCGCGGGCTGTTGCACCGCCGGCCAGGCCGCGTCACTGAGAGTTTCCATATCCGAGAACGTGCCCTGCAGAACCTGCAGGCGCGCATCTTCACCGAGTTCCCTGCGAGCCATGGCGATGGCCTCCGGATCACGATCGATGCCCAGCACGGCGCCCCCCTGCCCCAGCAACTCCAGGATTTTCCGGCTGTGGCCGCCTCTCCCGAAAGTGCCGTCGATATACCTGCCGTCCGGACGTACGCGCAGCGCGTCTATTGCCTCGTCCAGCAGGACTGAAAGATGTGAACGTCCCTGTTCGCCGGTCACAACGAGAGTGACCGCAGCTCTTCCGGCTTGTCCTTTTCACCCTGTGAGCGCAAATCCTCGCTCCACTGCTCGATCGAGCGTACCCACAGGTCCTCACTCCACAACTCGAACTTGGCACCCTGCCCCACCAGGGCGACCCGCTTGTCCAGGTCTGCCGCGTCGCGGAGCGTCTGCGGCAACAGGATCCTTCCGTTGCCGTCCATCTCCAGTTCTGCGGCGCGCCCAATCAGTTCCAGCTTGATCTTGCGGGTTTCCGGGTTGAACGTCGGCAGCGCCTCGATCTGCTGCTCGATGATTTCCCACTGGGGCAGCGGGTACACCCACAGAACCGGATCCTCGGTGCTCAAGGTCGCAATAAGCCGTCCCTGGCAGTGCTCTACGAGCTCCTCCCGATATCTGGCCGGTATGGCCAGGCGACCCTTGGCATCCAGGTTGATGCGATTCTCACCACGAAAGCGCACTGCTTCCCCCACAAAATTCCACTTTAACCCATCTTATCCCACTTTGAGTCACTATAGGTATCTGTCTAAGTACCAGTCAAGAAAGGGAAAAGGAGGTTTCAGGGGAAAAGCTGGCCAAAAAGCACACAGCCGAAAAGTCGCGAGAGGAAAAGTTTCATATCTGCCAATTAGGAACGCTCAACACTTAAAGTAGTTTCTAGTTTTAAATATTATTTTGGAACTGCTTTTAATCTGGTTAGTACAAAAAAGCATAAAGAGGCGGGAATTCGGGCATACAAACGACCCGGCACCGCTGGCCCCAGGCTGTTCATTTTGTAATCTGAAGATGAAATCCGCCCCGGCCGTCCGGCGGGGCCTTTGATTCCGTTAAGGAAGTGAGAGAAGAGCCAGCCTGTAAGCCGGGTTCTGTCGAGGACGATCATTCCTCTGGGACGCGCGTCACCACGCGCCTCTAGCAGCCTACCCGGATCCGACGCGGGCCACGCCAAGGATCCCTATTTGGCCTTGCTCCGAGTGGGGTTTACCCTGCCACACATGTTGCCATGTGCGCGGTGCGCTCTTACCGCACCATTTCACCCTTACCGGCCAAAGCCGGCGGTATATTTTCTGTGGCACTTGCCGTCGGCTCGCGCCGCCCAGGCATTACCTGGCACCCTGCCCTATGGAGCCCGGACTTTCCTCCCGACTGCAAGCAGTCAGACGACCGTCCAGCCGACTCTTCTCCCGGCGGCGATGGTAGGCGTGCCGATCGTCGCATACAAGCAATACCTGCAACATTCGGCCAGCGGTGCCCTGCCCACACCGCAACTGCCTGCCATTCATGCCCGAAAAGCCATCAGCCACGCCTGCATCAGGGATCGGTCAGGCCATCCTGGTACAGCGCCTTGCGCTCCACCCCGCTGATACGCGCCGCCATGCGGGCCGCCTGCGACGCCGACATCTCGGTCGCCAGGAGATCACGAATCCGCCGCGCCTCGGCCAGCCCGGCGGCCTGCTCCTGCTCCGCCCGCCCGATCAGCACCACGAACTCACCACGCAGTTCCAGTTCTTCTGCCTGCGCGCAGCCGGACAGGTATTCGGCGCTGCCGCTGCAAACCTCCTCGTGTACCTTGGTCAGTTCGCGGACCAGGACCACGTCCCGGCTGGCCCCCATGACTGCGACCAGATCGGCAAGCAGATCGGGGATTCGCCGACCCGCCTCGTACAGTACAAGGGTGCGCGGCTCTCCGGACAGTTCTGCCAGGCGCGCGCGCCGGGCGGCCTGCCGGGCGGGCAGAAACCCGATAAAGGCGAATTCATGACAGGGCAGCCCGCTCACCGACAGGGCGGCAGTCACGGCACAGACGCCGGGCACCGGAATCACCGGAAAGCCAGCGTCCCGCACCGCCCGCACCAGCAAATAGCCGGGGTCGGATATCAGCGGCGTGCCGGCGTCACTGACCAGCGCCACGGCGCGACCCTCGCGCAGACTGCGCAGCAACTGGGGCACGCGGTCTTTCTCGTTGTGTTCATGGCAGGACTCGGTACGCGCGGACAAGCCGAAGTGATCCAGCAGGCGCCGGGTGTTGCGGGTGTCCTCCGCCAGCACCAGAGCAGCAGCCTCGAGTACCTGTAAGCCGCGCAGGGTCATGTCGGCGAGATTACCAATGGGCGTGGCCACCACATATAATGCCGGTTCCAGTTGCGAATCCTCGCCTGGGCGACGGATAAACTCAAAAGCCATGTCCACTCTCATTCAACTGCGTAAACGAATTCTGGCACGGTTTGCCATCCTGCTGTGTGTATTGCTGGCCGGTTGCGGCTCGACGCCGGACCGCGGCACGCCGGTCAGCGACCGCAGCATGCCGATCCGCGCCCAGCAGCAACAACCCGCTGCCATAGAGCCCAACAGCGAAGTGGCGCGCCTGCTCCTGCTGGCCCAGCAGTCCGGCCCACCCATGGCCCAGGCGTATCGCCTGCGCGCGGTGGACCTGCTGTTTCAACATGGTGACCTGTATCGCGCCCGCTCCATCCTGAAATATGTCAGCCCGGAGGAACTCAGCCCGGAACAGGCCCGCACCTACCTGCTGCTCAGCCTGGAAATTGCCATGCTCATGGGGGACGGCGAGGCGGCCCTGGAGCAATTGGCCAACCCGCCCGCAGGAGCCATGGAGACCCTGGACCTGCAACAGCAACTGCGCGTCAGCGAACTGCGTGCGATGGCACTGGACCGCACCGGGCAGCACCTTGACGCAGCCATGGAGCGCATCGTCAACACCGCGAGCCTGACCGCTCCCGATGGGCAAACCGCCAATCACCAGGCAATCTGGAATTCCCTGATGGCCTTGCCCGCCGCCACGCTCAAAGAACAGGCCGAGCGCTCTCCGTTCAGCAACGTCAAGGGCTGGCTGGAACTCGCGGCGCTGAACAAAACCAATCAACACGACATCGACCAGCAACTGGAAAGCCTGGACGCCTGGCTGTTGCGCCACCCGGCCCACCCGGCGGCCCTGGCCCTGCCGGGTGATTTGCGGTCGCTTTCCACTGTGATGCGCAATCAACCGAAAAAAGTCACCCTGCTGCTGCCGCTGACCGGTCCCTTTGCCGCCAACGTCGGCATCCCGATCCGCGACGGATTCCTGGCTGCGTACTACCTCGCGATGGAACGTGGACGGGATGTACCCAGCCTGACGATCATCAACACCGACGAAGTTCATGATTTCGGAGTTTTGTACCGTCAGGTCGCCAACAGTGGCACCGAATTCATCGTCGGCCCTTTTGAGAAACGCGCAGTACAGCAACTGGCCATCCTCCCCAGCCTGCAGGTACCGGTCCTGGCACTGAACTATGTGCAGGGTATGAACGAGTTCCCCCGTGGCCTGTACCAGTTCGGCCTGTCGGCACAGGACGAGGCCCGCTCTGCCGCAGGCCAGGCCTGGCGGGACGGCCATCGCTTCGCCCTCTCACTGACGCCCGGCTCGCTGTGGGGCGACAGCGTCGCGGAGGCATTTCGCACCGAGTTTGAAAGCCTTGGCGGCATCGTATCCGGGGCTGAGCATTTCGATGACTCTTCGGACTTCAAGGCGGTCACCGCACGCGTACTCGACATTCACGCCAGCCGTGCCCGGGCCGCCCGGCTGCGCCAGATACTGCGGGAAGATATTGAGTTCATACCGCGCAAGCGCGAAGACGCGAACTTTCTCTTCCTCGCCGCACTGCCGCGCGACGCCCGCCAGATCAAGCCGGCGCTGGATTATCACCAGGCACGCGACCTGCCGGTGTACGCGACCTCGCACATATACACGGGACAGGTAAACGCCCGACTTGATGCCGACCTCAACGGTGTGCGGTTCTGCGATATTCCCTGGATACTCGCACCGGGCAACGAACTGCGTGAACAAGTCGAAAGGCACTGGAGCCGCAACGTGGCCAATTTCGGCCGGCTCTACGCGATGGGCGCGGATTCATTCCAGTTGTATCGACGCATTCAGCAACTCAGCGCCTTTGAAAACAGCCGCTTCTTTGGTCAGACCGGCGCACTGACCCTCAATCGGCAGGGCCAGATCGTACGGGCCCCGGTCTGGGCCATCATGCAGAAGGGACAACCCACCCTGCTCGGCGCATCGACCGCCCGCAGCATTTCCAGCATGCTGGACGCGCCCTGACAGTCTCTTGAAACAGGACGCCCGGCCCGCCGAATCCGCTGAGCGCAGCGCCCGGCAACAGTTGGGTGATCGCGCCGAAGAACTGGCCCGGAGCTACCTGGAATCCCGCGGCCTGCATACCGTGAATCAGAACTACCGCGTACGCGGCGGCGAACTCGACCTGGTCATGCAGGATGGTGACACGCTGGTATTCGTGGAGGTGCGCTACCGTTCCAGCCAGCAGTACGGTGGCGCACTCGCTTCGGTGGACGCACACAAACAACGCCGATTGCTGCACGCAGCGCAGTTGTACCTGCTGCAGTTTCACCGCCAATCACCGCCGCCCTGCCGCTTTGACGTGATTGCCATTGCGCCCGGCAGCGCTTCCCGCACCGCGCGCGTCCGGTGGCTGCAGAACGCTTTCGGCGCCTGATTCGCGCTGCACGAGCGCTCCTGAACGGGAAATGTTTACAGGCGGCGCGCGCAGAGTACACTTAAGCCCGAACCTTCAACCGGGGCCAGCAGCCATGACTACGCCAAACGAACGCATCCTCGCGCACTTCAACAACAGTATCGAAACCAAGCAGAAAGCACGCGACGTGATGGCCGGCCCGGTGCTCCAGGCCGCAGAACTGATGGTGGCCACACTGCAGGCCGGCGGCAAGATTCTCAGTTGTGGCAACGGCGGCTCCGCCGGAGATGCGCAGCACTTCTCTTCTGAACTGCTGAACCGTTACGAGATGGAGCGCCCCAGCCTGCCGGCCGTGGCACTGACCACCGACACCGGCACGCTGACCGCCATCGCCAACGATTACAGCTACAACGAGGTTTTTTCAAAGCAGGTTTCCGCGCTGGGCAACAAGGGTGACCTGTTGCTGGCCATTTCCACCAGCGGCAATTCCGCCAACGTGATGGAGGCGATGCGGGTCTCTCATGAAAAAGGCATGCGTATCATTGCCCTGACGGGTCGCGATGGCGGCAAGATGGCGCCGCTCATGGAAGCGCAGGATATCGAACTGCGGGTGCCGTCCCCGGTTACCGCGCGGGTGCAGGAAGTCCACCTGGTGCTGATTCACTGCCTGTGCGACCTGATCGACCAGTTCATGTTCGGAGAGTACAAATGAGCCGACCCCTGCGCGCCGCGCTTGCCCTGTTGCTGGCCACCACCCTGCTCGGTGGCTGTGCCAGTTTCATCGGCCTGTTTCAGGACAAGCCCATCCAGGAAAAACCAGGCAAACGCACCCTGGGAACCGCGATTGACGACGAAATCATTGAAACCAAGTCACTGGTCAATATCCGCAAGGCCTCTCCGTACTATGCCAGTGCCAATGTCTCGGTCACCAGCTACAACGGCGTGGTCCTGCTCACCGGGCAGGTGCCCACGGAAAAACTGCGCACCCAGGCGGCCGAAATCGTCCAGCCGATTCGCGGCGTGCGCCGGGTACACAACGAACTTGAGATTGCCGGCGCCACATCCGGGATCATCCGCAGCAACGACCTGTGGCTGACGGCCAAGGTGAAGACCGCCATGGCGTCGAACAGCCAGGTTCGCGCCATGCGCATCAAGGTGGTATCGGAAAACAGCGTGGTTTACCTGATGGGACTGGTTTCGAAGCGGGAAGCTGAAAGCGCCGTCAATGTGGCCCGTGATGTGGCCGGCGTACAGCGGATTGTAAAGATTTTCGAGTATATCTAGCGGGCCGTGCGCGGGGCGCCTGGCCCCCAACCCGGGCGGTCATTTATTCAGGCGAGTTGCTCTCTTCGTCGTTGCGTACCAGGCGCAGCGCCGGCCGCAATAATTTCTTTTGTGATTCGGAAGTCGGCGGCACCGGGGGCTTGTCCGCCGGGTCCTTGCCATTGACCCCGTTGACGGTGCCATCGGCAGCACCGGCCGCACCCTTTACGACGGCACCCTTCCCCGTGACACCTGCCGCCGGTGCGACCGGGCGCGGGCGTGATGAAGGCTGCGGAGTGGCTTTCCCCGCCGGGGCGGTGATCGTGACCGCATCCGGAGAAAATGCCATGCCCTCGCCGTTTTCACGCGCGAAAATGCCGAGCACGGCATCCAGTGGCGCATAGATTTCCCGCGGCACGCCCTGAAACCGGGTCTGGAAAAACACGTACTCACGGGTCAGTTCGAAATTAGCCACCGCGGTCGGGCTGATATTCAGCACAATCTGGTTATCCGAAGCATGGCCCTCCGGCACCTTCACCTCGGGGTGATCGGTGCTGATCACCAGGTGCGGCGTACAACCACTGTCGACGATCCACTCCAGGAGTGCCGGCAACAGGTAGGGGCGGCTGGAATTCATGGTGTGCTTCTGTGCTGGGACTGCGGGAAGACTGGCCGCCTCAGGCCACCATGTTCCTTTCATTGTCTGAAAGGCTGGCCTTGAAGGAATCGCGTTCAAACAAGCGATCACGGTATTCCAACAAGGGCTTCGCCTGCTTGGCAGTCATGTCTATGCCCATCAGCGGCATCCGCCAGAGAATCGGCGCGAGGCAGCAGTCCACCAGCGTGAATTCGTCGCTCATGAAAAACGGCTTTTCGGCGAATATCGGAGCCACGCTCATCAGGCCGTCACGCAATTCCTTGCGGTACTTGGCCATGGTCGCCTCCTTGGCGCGCCCGGCGAGCAGCGAATCGACCAGACCACACCAGTCGCGTTCTATACGGTACATCCACAGGCGGCTGTGAGCACGCGCCACCGGGTAGACCGGAAGCAGCGGGGGATGCGGAAAACGCTCGTCGAGATATTCCATCATCACCTTGGACTCGTACAGGATCAGGTCCCGGTCCAGCAGGGTGGGTACGGTGTTGTAGGGATTGAGGTCAGACACCTCTTCCGGAATACCCCCATCACAATCCACCAGATCAACCGTTACGCCTTTTTCAGCGAGCACGATGCGCACGCGATGGCAGTAGTGATCCTGGGAAGTGAAAAAGGTCATGGAAGAACGCTTGGCTATCACGCCCATAAATGCCCCCGGCAGAAAGTTCAGTCAATGAGCCTTGATCGTCTCCGGCCAGCACAAGCTGGTTCGGCGAAAAAAGCGGAAGCCCTCCGCGTGCTTCTATCAGTCACGCATTGAGCGGGTGCCGAATTTTACATGTTTTCGGCAGCCAGAACACGGCGAAGGAGCAGATTTAGGCCAGATTGGCCGGAAAGAGCACGCCGACCCCGGAAATCGGGGCCGGCGTCGGCGGGTTCAGTGTACGTCTTTCCAGTATTCGCGCTTGAGCATGTAGCAGACGATGGTCAGCAGCAGGATATAGAGCAGTACAAACGGGCCCATGCGATTGGACTGGAGCTTGGACGGCTCGCCCACGTACTGCAGGAAATTCACCAGGTCATATACGGCCTGATCAAACTCCTCGCGATCCATTTCGCCCGACTCTTCATCCAGCACCAGCACATCGCACTTCTCTTCCATCATCAGGTCGCCGGTGAGGTTGTCACGCTTCACCCTGCCATCCTTGTCGTGCGCTGGCACCGGGCCGCAGCCCTTGGTCTGCACGCCCTGCAGGTCGTACAGCACATGTGGCATACCCACATCCTTGAAGACCGTGTTGTTCACACCATAGGGGCGCGACGCATCCAGGTAAAAACTACGCAGGTAGGTGTACAGCCAGTCAGCGCCCCGAATTCGGGCAATCAGCGTCAGGTCCGGTGGCGGACTGCCGAACCATTCCTTGGCCTTCTCGCCGGGCATGGCAATCGTCATCAGGTTACCGATCTTGTGATCATCAAAGATCAGGTTCTCGGTGAAGACCTCGTGCGGAATGCCAAGATCGTTCGCGGTCCGCTCAAAGCGCTGATAGCCCAGCGCGTGACAACCCATGCAGTAGTTCGCATACATCTTCATGCCACGTTGCAAAGAAGGCTGGTCGTTGATGTCGGTCTCGATATGATCGAGAGGGATACTGGGACCGCCGGCTGCCCAGAGGCTGGTGGAAACCAGAACCATCCACAAGGCGACGAGTAGCTTGTTCATTTCGCCTTCCTTAGTGACTGTGTGGCTTGACCCGGTCGGGCACGGGCTTGGTTTTTTCCATGCGCGTGTACCAGGGCATAAGTATGAAATACAGGAAATACAGTGTCGTGCCGATCTGTGAGGCGATGGTCCGTCCCGGCGTGGCGGGCAATGCCCCCAGGATGCTGAGCATCACGAAACTGACCACGAAAATACCCAGCCAGACCTTGCTCAGTATCCCCTTGTAGTGGATTGACTTGACCGGGCTGCGATCCAGCCAGGGCAGTACAAACAGGATGGCGATACCGGCGCCCATCACGACCACGCCCCAGAATTTTGCATCCAGGCCGAACAGCGGGAAGGTCACGGCCCGCAACATGGCGTAGTACGCGGTGAAGTACCAGACCGGCGCGATATGCTCCGGCGTCTTCAGCGGGTTGGCCGGTTCGAAGTTCGGCTTCTCAAGGAAATAACCGCCGCCTTCCGGAAAAAAGAACACGACGAACAGGAAGACAAACAGGAACACACCCACACCGACGAGATCCTTCACCGTGTAATAGGGGTGAAATGGAATGCCGTCGCGCGGAATGCCGTTCTCGTCCTTGTTTTTCTTGATATCCACACCATCGGGGTTGTTGGAACCCACCTCGTGCAGCGCCAGCAGGTGCAGCACCACCAGGCCCAGCAGGACGATGGGCAGCGCGATCACGTGCAGGGCAAAAAAGCGGTTCAGGGTAATACCGGAGATCAGGTAGTCACCACGGATCCATTGCTGCAGGTCCGGGCCGATCGCGGGGATCGCACCGAACAGCGAAATGATCACCTGGGCACCCCAGTAGGACATCTGGCCCCAGGGCAGCAGGTAGCCCATGAAAGCCTCCGCCATCAGGCACAGGTAGATCCCCATGCCCATCAGCCACACCAGTTCCCGCGGCTTCTGGTAGGAACCATATTTCAGGCCCCGGTACATGTGCAGGTAGATGACGACGAAGAAGGCCGACGCGCCGGTGGAGTGCAGGTAGCGGATCAGCCAGCCGTATTCCACATCGCGCATGATGTATTCCACCGATGCGAAGGCACCTTCGGCGCTCGGCGTGTAGCTCATGGTCAGCCAGATACCGGTAAGCAACTGGTTGACCAGCACCAGCATGGCCAGTGAGCCGAAGAAGTACCAGAAGTTGAAATTTTTCGGCGCGTAATACTGGGCGACGTGGCGATTCCAGGCATCGACCACCGGCAGGCGGTCATCGACCCAGTTCAACAGTCCGACTAATGGATTGGGCATCAGGCACTCTCCTCATCTACACCGATCACAACGGTAGAATCGGACAGGTATGTATAGGGCGGCACTTCCAGGTTGGTGGGGGCCGGGACCCCTTTGAATACGCGACCGGCAAGATCAAACCGGGAGCCATGGCAAGGGCAGAAAAAACCGCCGACCCAGTCGCTGCCAAGATCATCCGGACCGACTTCGGGGCGGTACGTGGGCGAACATCCCAGGTGAGTACAGATACCGACGACAATCAGAAATTCCGCCTTCATGGATCGCTCCTGGTTCTGCGCCCAGGCCGGCTGTTGCGGCTTCTCGGATTTCGGGTCTGCCACGTTGGCATCGTTCTTGGCCAGGCTCAACAGCATCTCGGGCGTACGTCGTACCACCCAGACCGGCTTGCCCCGCCATTCGACGGTGATCTGCTGGCCCATCTCAATCTTGCCGATATCGACTTTTACCGGAGCACCCGCTGCCTTGGCTTTGGCACTGGGATTCCATGACGCAACAAACGGCACTGCCGCTCCGATCGCACCCACTCCACCAACGACGGTGGTGGCGCCGATCAGAAAGTTTCTGCGCCCCTGATTGACTTCCGAATTGCTCATGCGCACTCCAGCAGATGTGCCTTGGGATATTTGTTATCGGTCACTTCCGCCGGTCAGTCAGGGTGTCGCTGACTAGCCGGGGAAGGATAGTATGAATCCGTGCGGCGCATGGTAATGAATTCGGGATACCCGAACAAGAACCGCAGGACAATGATCGTTCTGAATCTTTGATTTTTGGCCGGGACAGAAAGCAAAAACCCGGCAAATGCCGGGTTTTTGTACAGTCCTTCGCGTTGACTTAACGCTTGGAGAACTGCGGACGCTTACGTGCCTTGTGCAGGCCGATCTTCTTACGCTCGACCGTACGTGCATCACGGGTCACGTAACCGGCCTTGCGCAGTACCGGACGCAGGGTCTCATCATATTCGATCAGTGCCCGGGTAATGCCATGGCGAATCGCACCCGCCTGACCGGAACCACCACCACCATGCACGGTCACCCGGATGTCAAAGCGGCTCTCACCTTCAACCAGTTGCAGCGGCTGGCGCACGATCATGCGTGCCGTCTTGCGACCGAAATATTCATCCAGCGGCTTGTTGTTCACCAGGATGTTGCCGTTGCCAGGCTTGAGGTACACGCGCGCGGTCGCTGTCTTGCGCCGGCCTGTGCCGTATTCAATGTTTGCGTTTTGAGTCATGGGTACCAGCAATTATCAGGGTTGATTATCAGCCAAGTTCCAGCACAGCGGGCTGCTGTGCGGAATGGGGATGTGAGGAGCCTGCATATACCTTGAGCTTGGTCAGCATCTGGCGGCCCAGCGGATTGTGGGGAATCATCCCTTTCACAGCCGCCTCGATGATGCGCTCAGGAGCATGGGCACGCAACTTACCGAGGCTGCGATGGCGCAGACCGCCCGGGTAGCCGGTGTGCCGGTAATACTGCTTGTTTTCTTCCTTGCGACCGGTCACTGCCACCTTTTCGGCATTGATTACAATGATGTAATCACCGGTGTCGGCATTCGGGGACCAGCTCGGCTTATGCTTGCCACGCAAGCGGCTGGCAATTTCAGTAGCCAGGCGACCGAGGATCTTGCCCTCTGCATCGATGACAAACCATTCTCTGCGCGCCTGCTCGGCACTGACACTTCGGGTCATTTTCATGATAGGACTGGGCTCAGTTGGAACCGGGTAAAAAAGAGCGCGAATCTTACACAAGCCCCTTGGGGATGACAAGGGAATCGCTGCCCAACGGGTAATCTGTCGAAATATTTCCCCGATCCGGGGTCAATATCGCATGGAGTATCGCACACCGGGCCAAAACGGGCTCCGGGCCGGCCTACCCTGCCCTGCCCGGGCACTAACCACCCCGATGCGTACCCATGGCACCGGCCGACAGGGCATCCCAAGCCAAGTCGCCCCCTGGACCCGGCTGCAGGTCCCGAAGGCAGTCAGTCGCCCCTACAGCGACCGCGAGATGATTTCCTTCATGATCTCGTTGGTACCGGCATAGATTTTCTGCACGCGGGAATCCGCCCAGCCACGGGCAATCGGGTATTCGCGCATATAGCCGTAGCCACCGTGCAACTGTACGCACT
>JBFJWR010000042.1:0-13262 GCA_041623535.1 Pseudomonadales bacterium | reverse complement strand
GTGGAATACATGCCGATCGGTTCTCACCACAGTTGGTATGGATTGCTCTTCGTGAAAGGCCTGGTCGGCTTTCTCGCCCTGGCGGTTCCCCTGCTGGTCAGCTTCGTCGATCTGCTGGTGCGCGCCCAGTCCAGCGAGCTTGCGCGCACCGGCCTCGCTGTAATCATCCTGCTGTTCGCCTACACCTTCGGCGAGAACCTGGAAATTCTCTGCTATCTCTTCTGGCCCGGGTTGCTGCTGGTCGGCGCCGCGCACGCCGAGGCGCCTGCCGAAGCACCCGCTGCGCTACCCGGCAAAGCGTGCATCGCAAACTGAAAATGAACACCCGGAAAAACTGCATTCTGCAATTTTTTTCCCATATTTTTCATGTTTTTACGCATTTCCGGCTGGCACGGCGATTGCAATGAAGGGGTAATGGCGCGGCACACCGCAGCGCCCCCGAAACGATCCCGGTGAGGACCCTGCCATGCCACGTATATCCGTCATCATGCCCGTCTATAACGTCGAGGCCTTCGTCGGCGCCGCCATCGAATCGGTGCTGCAACAAACCTGGACTGACTTCGAACTGCTGATCGTGGATGACTGCTCTCCGGATCGCAGCATGGAGATCTGCCAGCAATACACGTCGGACCCGCGCATCCGCCTGATCCGGAATCCGCAGAATCGGGGACTGGCCGGCGCCCGCAACAGCGGTATCCGTCACGCCCGCGGAGACCTGCTGGCGTTCCTGGATTCGGACGACCTGTGGGAGCCCGGGAAACTGGCCCAGCACGTGGCGCACCTGGACGCCAACCCGCAGGTCGGCGTGTCCTTCAGCCGGTCGGCGTTCATTCATCCCGACGGCAGCGCGGCCGGCTGCTACCAGATGCCCCGCCTGCACGACATCGAACCGGGTTATTACCTCTGCCGGAACCCGATCGGGAATGGCTCCGCGCCGGTCATCCGAAGGGCCGTCATGCTGCAGATCTCGTATCCGCTGCCGCGCAACGGCACCCATGAACCGGCGTACTTCGATGAGCAGTTCCGCCAGTCCGAGGACATCGAATGCTGGATCCGCATCGCGCTGACCACCCATTGGGTGATCGAGGGAATCCCGGAGCCGCTGACCCTGTACCGCCTGAACGCCGGTGGCTTGTCCGCCCAGTTGCACAAGCAGTTCGCCTCCTGGGAACAGATGATCGAAAAGACCCGTGGTTATGCACCGGAGTTCATTGCCCGCTGGGAAAATACCGCCCGTGCCTTCCAGTTGCGCTACCTGGCGCGCCAGGCCATCCGTCTCGGCGACGGCCGGTCTGCCGTCTCGTTCCTGGTCCGGGCCCTGCAGACTGCACCGGGTATCGCCTGCCAGGAACCGGCGCGTACCGCTGCCACCGCTGGCGCGGCAATGCTCCTGTGGCTGTTTCCGCTCTCCCTGTACAGATCCTGTGAACGACTGGCAGTGCTGTGGATTGGTCACCTGCAGCGGCTGCGCATACAGCGGGATGCGGCAACGCCGGTTTTGCAATCTGCAGACCCCTTGCATGCCGCGTTGCAATACGGGAGCAGACAGCGCCTGACGCTCCCGGAAGAAAGCTGATTAACAAACGATAAAACAATCACTTACGCGTATAACCCGAATTGGCATAGCGCTTGCAATCTCCTCCTGCCAACGCAGAACGCAGGTTCTCAAGCCTTCAGCAGACAAGGAACTCACCATGAGCCAGATCAATCCAGCCAGCGCCACGCGCGCCAGCGAAAGCGGCATCCGGCGCACAATCGCCCCTGCCATCCGGCACGGTGCCCGGGCCCGTACCGGCGCAGCACTGCGCCGCTTTTCGACCCTGCACAATCACCGGACGAACGAGCGACTGCCCCGCATGGCGGACCAGGGGCTGGCGCTGCTGATGATCCTGTTGCTGTTACCAGCGCTCCTGCTGCGCGGTCTGGTGGCAAAGGCCACGCGGGGCACGATCTGTGAATCGCAGTGGGTGGCGGGCCGCGGCGGTCGTCCCATACAGCGGCTTTTTTTCGCCGGATTCCTCCCCGGTCGCGGTCTCGCCAGCCTGCTCAACGTTTTACGCGGTGAACTGGCATTCGTCGGCCCGACCCAGCAAAGCCTGGACAAATTGTCACCGGCAGATCGAGCAGAAGTCCTGCTGGCCAGACCGGGAATGATCTCCCCGGCAGACGCACGGCAGCGCCTGGCCATCGATCATGACGGAGAACACGCCCTGCTGCGCAGTTTTGCCTGCGCTGAGTCGGTTCGTGGCAATGCCGGCCTGCTGGTGCGCTCGCTGGTCAGCCGCGCTGCCTATGGTGAACAGAAGTTCCCGACGCCCCGGCAACTGCAGATTCTTGGCGTTCCGGTGCAGAACGTGACCATGGAAGAAGCCGTGCAATGGATTCTTGACCGCAGCACCGGCGTCCGGCCCACCCTGGTGCCCTTCGTGAACCCGCATTGCCTGAACATCGCTCACGGTGATGCAGAATACCGCCGCATCCTGCAGCAAGCCGACTACGTGCTCCCGGACGGCAGCGGTATCCGGGTCGCCTGCCGTCTCAAACAGCAACGCCTGGCCGGTAACGTGAATGGCACCGACCTGTTCCCGCGGCTGTGCGCGAGGCTGGCTCAAACCAAGCAGGGTATTTTCTTGCTGGGGGCCGGCCCGGAGGTGGCCGAAACAGTAGCGCGCAACATGCAGGCGCGCTTCCCGGGGCTGAACATAGCCGGGACCCATGACGGTTATTTCATGCCGGCAGAAGAATCCGCAGTGATACGCCAGATCAACACGTCGGGCGCGAGCATCCTGCTGGTCGCCATGGGTGTCCCCCTGCAGGAAAAGTGGCTCGCCCGCAATGCCAGCCGGCTGCATATACCCGTATGTATGGGCGTGGGCGGTTTGTTTGATTTCTATTCTGACCGGATCCCGCGCGCGCCGATGTGGCTGCGTGAGGTTGGCCTCGAATGGACGTGGCGGCTGCTCCAGGAACCCGGACGCATGTGGCGCCGCTACGTGATCGGCAACCCGCTGTTCGTCCTTCGCGTGCTCCGCGAGCGCCGTGCCGAGCGCCGGCAACAACGAGCTGCGCTCGCAGATCGCTCACCATGGCGACAGCGGCTGGACACCGCGCGCGCCGGTCTGCGCCAACGCTCCTGGCAGCGCTCAGTACGTGGCGATCAGCAGATGCGTCGCATGCTCGACATGGTCGGAGCCGGATGCCTGCTGCTGGCGCTCTCGCCACTGCTTCTGCTGGTCATGGCAGCCATCCGGCTTGAGTCGGAAGGATCCGTATTCTTCAGCCAGCCACGTGTCGGGCGCCATGGCACAACCTTCCGTTTCTGGAAATTCCGCTCCATGTATGTCGATGCCGAAGCGCGACTGGCAGAACTCGCCGCAAAGAACGAAATGGCCGGTGGCGTGTTGTTCAAGATGCGCGAAGACCCCCGGGTGACGCGCATCGGACGTTTCATACGTCGCTTTTCAATCGACGAATTGCCACAGCTCTGGAACGTGCTGCGCGGCGATATGTCGCTGGTCGGCCCCCGTCCTGCGCTACCGCGCGAAGTGGCCCAGTACGACCTGGAAGACCGCGCCCGGCTGGAGGCAATTCCCGGCATCACCTGCATCTGGCAGGTGTCGGGACGCTCCGAGATTCCGTTCGAGCAGCAGGTCCAGATGGATCGGGAATATATCCATCGTTCCTCACTGCGGACCAACGTCGAACTGCTTTTCAAAACCATACCCGCGGTCGTGAGTGGCCGTGGCGCCTACTGACCATTACCGGAGACCAACCTCATGAAAACCATTATTTTTGCCGACCGTGCTGGTCACGAACTCGATCCGGTCTGTCAGCACGTCTGCCCGGCATTGCTACAAATCGCGGGCAAGCCGGTACTTGAACACACCATAGAGGATCTGGCTGGGAACGGACTGACAGACGTGACGCTGGTGGTGGGACCGCATGCGGCAGACATCCAGAAGACCATCGGTGGCGGCGACCGCTGGGGCATCCGGGTGCGCTACGCAAGTTCGCGCAGTGGCGAGCCGGCAGCGGACATATTGCGCCGACTCGAGACCAATCCCAGTGAGCCCTTCCTCTGCCTGCGTGGTGACGTGGTCCGCAGCCCAATGGTGGCGGAGTTTCTTGCCAGTGCAGAGTCCATGGACTGGCGCGGCACACTGGCCGCGCGCGCCGGATCGCGCAATGCCTGGATGGTTCTCGCAGAAACGGAGTCCGGAAATTTCCAGATGCTGGATCCCGGCCAGGTCACCCGCGACACGCTTGGTGACACGGTGAACATTCGAGCCGGCAAAGTGACCGCGCTCGCGAATTGCGACGAATACTTCCGCAGTGCGCTCAAGGCAGCATCCGGGATGTTCAACGGGCTGATCGTGGCAGGATTCCCGGCCCATGCAAAACAGCGCCTCGGCCGTTTCAGCCGTGCACCGCAGCCCGGAAGCCGGGTACGGCACATGCTGGTCGGAAACTATTCGCGCCTTGCGGAAACAGTGACCACGCAGGGCACGGTGGTGATCGGGGACCACTGCCTGGTCGATGAAAACACCCACCTTGCCGACTGCGTCGTGCTGCCGGGCACGTACGTCGGTGCCGACCTGGAAGTCCGGCATGCGATTATCGGCCCGGGTTTCATGATCCGCCTGGATCTCGGCGTCGTTGTGCCCATCGATGATCCCCTCTGGTCTGCCCGCATGCATCCGGCGGGCCACAAAGCGGCGGGCTTCGGTTCGCGGTGCATGGGACTCGTGCTGCTCGCCCTGTCCCTGCCCCTGTGGCCACTCGCACTGCTGGCCGCACTGCTGGAGACTCCCCACGCACCCTGGCAGCGCCGGGTACTGGCGGGCAACCGGCGCACTCCCAGTGGCGCGGCACAGCCGTTTGCCTCCTTCGTGTTTGCCACCTCGATCCCGTTGCTGCGTCACCTGCCACGCCTGCTGGCAGTGGTTACCGGACATCTGCGGATGTTCGGTGCCCGGCCCGGCGGCGAAATGGATCACGGCGTTGCAAATGCCGAGTGGGAACGGGCCCGCATGACCCTGCCCGCCGGCGTCCTGGGGCCCCTGCAACTGCATCTCGCACCTGGCGCGCCGGAGGAGGAAATCTACCTCAATGAAGTGATCTTCAATGAAGGACATGGCCCGGTCCATGGGCTGGCCTGTTTCCGCGATGCACTGGCCGCGCTGATCAGCCCGCGGGCCTGGCGTGCAGCTCCATAACAGCACTGAAAAACCCCTCACAGACAAGGAACCAAGCAGATGAAAACGATTTTGGTGATAGGCGGCGCCGGCTATATCGGGTCGCACATGGTCCGCATGCTGACGCGGAACGGCTACCGTCCGGTGGTGCTGGACAACCTCTCCACAGGCCATGCCGATGCTGTGGGTGAGGCACCCCTCATGTGGGGTGATCTCGGTAACCGTAGCGTGCTGGAAGCCACGTTCAGTCAATACCCGGTTGACGCTGTGATGCACTTCGCGGCCTGCTCCCGGGTTGATGAGTCGATGACCAATCCAGGCAAGTACTACCGGAACAACGTGCTGGGCACCCAGGTGCTGCTGGAGGCGATGCGGGATCATGGCATCCGGAACCTGGTGTTTTCTTCAACTGCAGCAGTGTATGGCAACCCCGCCAACCTGCCGATTCGCGAGTCGCAGGCGACCTGCCCGGTGAACCCGTACGGCCGGACCAAGCTGGCTGCCGAGGGCCTCCTGCATGACTTCTCGGCTGCGCATGGTCTGCGCTACACGGCATTGCGCTACTTCAACGCGGCAGGTGCCGACCCAGACGGCATCCTCGGGGAACGCCACGAGCCGGAAACCCACCTCATACCCATTGTTCTCCAGGTTGCCAACGGTCGACGCGCATCCGTGTCCATCCATGGGACCGACTACCCGACACAGGACGGCAGTTGCGTGCGGGATTACGTCCACGTTCAGGACCTGTGCGCCGCGCACCTGCTGTCCCTGCAGCGCCTGTGCGACGGGGGCGAAAGTGCCGTGTATAACCTCGGCAACGGGCGTGGTCACTCGGTCACCGAGGTGATTCGCTCGGTACGGCGCATGACCGGCAGGACAGTACCCGTCATCGAGTCGGCGCGCCGGCCCGGGGATCCCGCGATTCTGCTGGCGGACAGCAGCCTCGCGCGTGAAGAACTGGGCTGGTTGCCGCGCTACCCCTTGCTGGACACCATGATCGCCCATGCCTGGAACTGGGAACTGGCCTGCCACGCGGGCACCGGAAACCGTGTGCGGGATGGACTGGGCCATGCATCACAACTTCTGGGAGCCGCATGATGTCCGTCGCGATTTCGACTGCCGCGCGGGCTGACCGGGGTACTCTCTCGCGCGTCCAAACGCTCGTCGCCCAGGCTGCCCTGGGCCCTCTCGCCATGCGCGCAGCCGGCATCGTGGCGGGACTGGGCTTCCAGGTACTGCTTGCCCGCGCACTCGGGGCAGAGGGTTTCGGCGTCTTTGCCCTGGCCCTGTGCCTGCAGGCGGCGGCGGTCGTCATCGGCCGCGCGGGCCTCGACACGGTCACCATGCAAACCGGTGGACCGGCCTGGCATGGCGGTCGGCCGGAATATATGCACAGTATCTACCGGGCCGCGATGCGACGGGCCGGCCTGTGCAGTATGCTGGTTGCACTGGTGCTCTGGTGGTTTTCCGCGCCGCTGGCATACAAGGTGTTCGACGAGGCGGCACTCGGCACCATCCTGCCCTGGATGGCGCTCAGCGTGGTGCCCGCCAGCCTCCTGTGGGTCCACGCGGGTATCCTCAAGACCATCGATCAACCCGCACTCGCCTACCTGGTGGAAAGTGCACTGCTGCCCGTCCTGATGTGTCTCGCGCTGACGCTCGGGGCGCCGGGAATCCTGCTTGATGCCGAACAACTCGCCATTGCATACCTGGCCGCCAGCTGTGCTGTACTGGTGGTGGCCGCACGCCTGGTGCGCGCCCGCTTGTCACGGGTATCACAGGAACCATGTGACGTGCTGCCGGACTGGTCCGGGCAGTGCCTGCCGGTGGTCATGATTGACAGCATGAACTTCCTGCTGGCCTGGTCACCGTTTGCCATCCTCGCCGCCGCAAGCAACAGCATGGAAACCGGGCTGTTCAATGCGGCATCCCGCATGACCCTGCAAATCGGCACCGTGCTGGTGGTCATGGGCAATGTCTTCGCGGCCCGCTTTGCCGCCTGTCATGCGCAGAACAAAGCCGCTGAGTTCGAGTCCCTGGCGCGCCGCGTGACCCGCGCCATGCTCCTTGTCAGCGCCCTGCCCCTCGCAGTGCTGTTATTTCTGCCGGGCCTGTTGCTGTCCCTCTTCGGCGAGGAGTTCCGTGCCGCGGAAGACGTGGTGCGCATCCTGGCCACAGCACAATTGCTGAATGCCCTCACCGGACCGGCGGGATACCTGCTGGTCGCCAGTGGACAGGCGCGCCTGTTACGCAGCACTCTGTTGTGCACGCTGCTGGTTACCATTCCGGCCTGCTGGATACTGTCGTCCACGCATGGTGCCGCAGGCGCGGCACTGGCCGCCGGCGGCGGGCTCATCATGCAGAATCTCATTGCATCATTCCTGGTCTGGTCCAGGCTGGGCATTCAGCATCTGCCCTTCTGCCCGGCTCGCCACGCCGGGCACTCGTGCATACCCCCTGTTCACACATCCATGGAATCCAGATCATGAAAGAGACATTCCGACCCGTATTCATTGGCGGTTGTGACCGCAGCGGAACCACCATGCTGGGGGACATCCTGGGCGCGGCAGAGGGCGCATTTGCAACACCCGAATCACAGTTCCTGCATGAACTGGCGCCATTGCTGCACATTGGGGCCTTCGACTCAGACACCGCGGCAGCCGACTGGCTGGCCGGCCATTTCCGGTTTGCCACCTGGGAGCTCGCAGGCGGCGCGCAGCATCTCGCCAGCCTCGTGGATCATACCGATACCCGGACCACCATGGAGCATATCCTGCAGGCATACCTGCAACAGAACCGGCCGGAATGGACGAATTCCCGCGTCTGGGTGGATCACACGCCGGACAACTTCAAGCACTACACGCTGCTGCGGAGCCTTTTTCCGGACGCCAGGTACATTCACATCGTGCGGGACGGACGTGATGTCTATAACTCGGTACGCAATCTGGACTGGGGTCCCAACAACGCATACATGGCCACCCGGTTCTGGTCCGAGCGGCTGCAACAGGCACTCGCCGTGGAGATCAGCGAATCCGGAAACTGCCTGCGGGTGCGCTACGAGGACATCCTGCGCGACCCGGAGTCAGAGATACAGCGCATATGCGACTTCGCCGGCCTCGACTACCGGCCCGGGATGATCGATGGCGGTGGGCTGATCCTGCCCGGTTTCACCCACTCCCAGCACCAGTTGGTGGGCTCGCGCCCGAACCCGTCCCGGATTGACCAGTGGCGTACGCGCGTGAAGCCCCACGAGATCCAGGAGTTCGAGAGCTATCCATGGAGTCGCGTCCTCCTGCAACGCCTGGGGTACGAGCTGGAAACCACGCATCCCGTTGAGGTGAGCGGCCTGACGGTCATGCTCCGCTACCTGCACGACTTCCTCCGGTATGGCATCAATCGCTATCGCCACCGAAACATGGAACGCAATTTGCTACATCGGTAGGAGCCGCGCATGAATTTGCAGTTTGACTGCCAAAAATCAGGAAACAGACGGGAATTCACGCGCATGGGTCTCAAAACCGACAAGAGAATTGCAAAATGCAAAACGACATGTGCGAATCAATCACCAGGCATCGCGTAATTCAACCCGGCGATGGAAGGAATGCACGCAAGGTCCTGATGATTGACGACGATACCACGCTGCGGTCGCTGGCCAGGATCATGCTCGCCAAACATCATATCGAAGTCATCGAGGCCGCTCACGGACAACTCGGGCTGGACATGCTGCACGATGGGAACTTCGCGGCCGTCATCCTGGACCTCCGGATGCCGGACATCGACGGTTTCGCCGTATGCCGCCGCATTCGCAGTCACGCGCATCTTCAGGACATTCCGGTCATGGTCGTGTCCGGGCAGGACGATGGCCATTGCATCGAGGAAGCATACGAGAGCGGCGCCACGGACTTCCTCTCCAAGCCGGTGAACTGGGTCCAGGTCGCCCGCAAGATCGAACTGTTGATCACGGCAAAACAAAACAGCCAGGCACTGCAGAAAACCCGTAATGAACAGCAGGCTCTCTACGGCGTGATTCCGGACACCCTGGTCCGGCTGTCGATGAACGGGACGATCGAGCACATCGCAGCCGGCGGAGACTGTCCCCGGTTGCTGGTGGCCGTGCTCGACGCACTGGACACAGACAATGTGGCGAAAAACAAGGCGCAGTGCACTGTGCGAGATGCCTTGCAGACACTGGTCCGCCAGGGCGGCGAACAAAGCTTCACCCTGGCCGATGGAAACATACATCGCCATTTCCAGGCCCGCGCCTCAGCCGATATGGACGGCTCGGTGCTGGTGATCATCCGCGACGTTACGCGAGAGCGCGAGAACGAATTACACCTTGAACAGCTTGCTTTCGTGGATGCGGGCACAGGCCTGGGCAATCGGTCCTGGATCCAGGAGCGTTGCACGCTGGCTACGAAGGCCCTGGCTGGGCTGGATGCGCAGGTCGAGGTGTTCCGTATCATCGTGGAGAACGCCGACGCCATGCGCGAATTGTTCAACGAGGAGCGATTTGAGCTCCTTATGACGGAAATGTCCTCCCGCCTGGTCCATGTGACTGGCGCCTGCTCCTATGGAAGCACCAGCGCTGATACCTTCTCTATCGGAGAACTGGGACGATCCGGGCCAGGCGAGTTCACGCTGGTCCGGCATGTCACTAGTACTTCGGAGCCCGCCGCACGGTTTGCCGTTACCCTGACCCGCACCCTCGGCGAAGTCTTTCGCATCGACGAACTGGAACTGAGTGCGCGGGTGCGGGTCGGCATCGCAACGTCACAAGCAGAATGGCCGGAAGCAGAAAGTCTCTTTCAGCTGGCTGGCATCGCCGCGCTGGAAAACGCTGCGGATGGCGCGGACATCTGCCAGTATGACAGCCAGTTCAGGCAGCGCCGTATCGGCCACCTCGACCTGGAGGCGCGCCTGCGTAATGGCCTGCGGAATGGCGAACTTTCCCTGCATTACCAACCCCAGTTTGGTGCGGGGCATGGTGAACTTACGGGCTTTGAGGCGCTGGCGCGATGGGAGTCGGAGGGCGTCGCGGTAAGCCCGGTCGAATTCATCCCGGTCGCCGAGTCCAGCGGCCTGATTCTCGAGATGGGCGCACAGGTCATTGATCTTGCCTGCCGGCAGGTCGCCAACTGGCGCGCCAGGGGGCTGGCCGCCCCCGTGGTAGCGGTGAACCTGTCCCCACTGCAGCTGGTACAGGGAAACCTGTTCCAAAGCCTGCAAGACAAGTTACGGGAGTACAAGCTGCCGCCGGAGAGCATCGAGGTGGAAATCACCGAAAGTTCACTGATGGAAACATCACTGGTGGTCCAGCAGACCCTCGGCGACATTCGTGGCAGTGGCATGAAGATCGCGCTGGACGATTTCGGCACGGGTTACTCTTCGCTGTCTTACCTGCACCGATATCCGCTGGACGTGGTCAAGATTGACCGCTCCTTTGTCAGTGGCCTGCCGCATGGCGAGCGCAGCGAGGACATCATCCGCACCATCGTGGCCATGGCACGCGCCATGGGCATGCAGGTGGTGGCAGAGGGTGTCGAGACCCGCGAGCAGTTGCAATTTCTCCACGCTGTGGGCTGCGATTTCATTCAGGGATACCTGACCGGCAAGCCTTTACCCGCAGCACAGGCCACCCGCCTGCTGCTTGATGTGCTTCCTGATTCATCTCGAGTACCCGTCGCTTCCTGACACACGCGTCCTCGCGCACGGAAACCTGGAGCCCACCGAAGTGCTCCAGCAAGCAACCGGATTGCATCCCCGCCACCTTGGCCCGGGCCACTGAAAGCCAATCCTGTTGCTGGCGCATCAGCTGCCACGGGCTCCGGCCTGCATCTGCCCGTCACATGGGTCGCCCACCGCCCGCCACATCTCGTTTTTCATGCAAGGAAACCGGAGCATCGCGGCATGTATCCCGTCGGCTGAAACCCTGCGAACCCACGACGCAAAGACCGCAGAGAGGTCAGCGCTGCGCATTGACCACGGCATGAAGGAAGAAGACGCCCTACGAATCCGGCGAGTGCTGGCGTCACGATGCTTATTGATGCCGCGCATGAGGATCAGAATTTTGCGTCGGGGTCGAGGTAAAGAATGGCTCCCTCACCGAGCAGGATCACAGGCAGGCATACGCCACGCATGGGGAAATCACGGTTTTAGCGATGGTGCTGAAATCTGCGGGGAGTCCGTATGCCCTGAAGACCTGCCGCGCGCTCCCTGCGGCAGGTCCTGGCCACGACTCAGGCCGCCAGGGCGGTAGCGTCGTTTACCAGCAGACTGTCCAGGCTCGTCGGTTCGCTCAGGCTGTACAACGCAGCATCGATACTTGCGTCCGTGATGGAGTCGGTACCGTCGGTCAGCACGTCCGTGCTCCCGTCCGCTGGCGCGGTATTGACCAACATGGTATCAGCAGACAGGGTCTCGCCGGCGGGTTCACTGTAAATCATCAGCTTGCTGCCATCGGATGCGGTCGCCTGCCCCAGTACCGGGGCCCCGCCGTTGGTGAGCACCTCCAGTCCGATGGGGCCGCTGCTGTCGCCGTCACCATCCACCAATGCCACGTTGAAATCGAACACCAGGTCCTCCGCCTGGCTGTCTGCCTCCTCCAGGCCGATAAAATTGACCCGGAAGTCAGTCCCGGCAGTGGTTGAGAACAAGTCCAGCCGGACGGCGCCTCCCAGTTCAGGATTTGCCTCCATCAAGGCCTGGATGTCGATCTGCATGTCGGTCGTGCTGTTTTCACCCAGTCCCTCTGCGAAGAGGCCTTCAGCGATGTGACCCTCCGCATCGTGCACGCGCCATTCCACCGTCTCGCCCGGACTCAGCTTCTGGATACCCAGCAGGATACGACCCTGGAACTCCACCGCTTCCACCGGTGGCAGGGATTGCCGGCTACTCCCGGACAGCGTCAGGCTGCCCTCCTCGACTCCCTGCACGATCTCGGTGGTCAGGGCGAATCCAGAGCGCTCCGTGACGATGTTGCCACCCGCGGCACCCAGCCCCTGTTGCGAAACCGAGATGGTGTCGGTAGCGCGTGCGTCCGTTGCCAATTCAGTGGTACTGAAAAGCAACGAGTACGGCCCCAGTGCGAAATCCACGTACTTGTACGTGGAGGGTCTCACGCTTTCGAAGCTCAGCACCAGTGGTGCCGGTGCCAGGTCATCGAGCATCTCGAAGCGATAGGCTCCGTCGTTACTGAGCGTGAGTTCAAAAAGAGGCACACCACCGGGTTCCGCGTTACCGTCCACACCCGCCCAGGAGCCAGTGAGCAGCACCCCTTCGGGAGTGACCGTCCTTGACCACTGTACATCCACGCCGATCCCTTCCGGGGTGTTGGCGCCGGTCAGGCTGACCTGTAACTCACCGAGACCATCCGCCCCGACAGCCAGTTCGAGCAGGCCTTCCAGCACGGCTGGAATCTGACCTGGCTGTGTGCTGTCCGGGATCAGCGAAAGTGTCGGCGTATCATCGATGATCTGCACTTCAAGGGCAGACTGCATTTCGGAACCGTCCCGATCGCGGACAAGCAGCGTGAAAGAGTCAAAGAGCGTCTGTTCGACAGAATTCTCGGCGAACCCAGTGACATGTGAAGCGGCCTGCTGCAGTTCGTAGGTGAACTCGATGGTTCCACCCGTTGCATCGCCGGAAAAAGCGGTCACGGAAAGGGCGCCAAGCGCAGACTGCAGAATAAGGGGCGTAGCCGCGGTGGCAGCCTGCAGGGACTGCAGGTCAATGGTCAGCCCCCGGGTGCCGTCCGCGGTGGCCAGTACGACCTCCAGCAGGCCGTCCGGCGCAGTAAAAGTGAGTTCGCCAGAGGCCTGCTCCGCGCCCGTCGGTACCGAATGTGCGCCGGTGGCCTCGTTCGTACGCAGGTCACCCTCATCCACAATGAGAACGACACCCGAGACCAGGGGACCACCCAGTGACACCGGATCGTTGCTGCCAGCCACGGTCACTTCGAGTACCTGGCTGTCGCTCATTCCGGCAGCATCGCTCACGGTGACGTCAAAGGACTGCACGACCTCCTCGCCTTCGGCCAGTGACTGCACCGCACCCTCGTCGGCCAGGAAT
>JBFJWR010000041.1:0-13310 GCA_041623535.1 Pseudomonadales bacterium | reverse complement strand
GTGGGATCGAATGCGCCATTGGTTTTGCAGAAGTTGATGACTTCCTGGTAAATCCGCGCGTAGGTGCTTTCCGGAATGACGGCCTTGGTGTCGTGCGGTTTGCCGTCCGGTCCCCACATCTTGCCAGAGGCGCGAATCATCGCCGGCATGGAGGCGTCAACGATCACGTCACTCGGGACATGCAGGTTGGAAATGCCGCGGTCCGAATCGACCATGGCCATCGCCGGGCGGTACTCGTAGCAATGGCGGATGTCGGCTTCAATCTCGGAACGTATCGAGTAGGGGACCTTCTCGATGGCCTGGTGCACATTGCTCAGGCCGTTGTTGGCGTTGACGCCGATCTCTTCGAAGAGGTCGGCATACTTTTCAAAAACCTCGCGGTAAAAAACCTTGACCGCATGACCGAAAACAATCGGGTGCGAGACCTTCATCATGGTGGCTTTCACGTGCAGTGACCAGAGAATGTTGGTCTGCTTGGCGTCTTCGAGTTGCTCCTCGAAAAACTGGCGCAGTGCCTGGCAGCTCATGAACATGGCGTCTATCACTTCGCCGTCCAGCAGGGGAGTCGATTCCTTCAGGACGGTGACCTTGCCGCTTTTATCCTCGAACTCGATGCGTACATCAGTGGCCTTTTCCACGGTCATGGAGGTTTCACTGGAGTAGAAATCACCTTGCTGCATGTGCGCCACGTGCGTGCGCGATGCCATGCTCCATGCGCCCATGGAATGCGGGTGTTTGCGTACGTAGTTCTTGACGGCCCGCGGCGCCCGTCGATCCGAATTGCCTTCCCGGAGCACCGGATTGACCGCACTGCCCAGTACGGCCGAGTAGCGCTTGCTGATGGCTATCTCGTCTGCGGTTTCCGGATCATCCGGATAGTCCGGAATATCGTAGCCCTGTTCCTGCAGTTCGCTGATGGCGGACTTCAACTGCGGAATCGAAGCGCTGACGTTGGGCAGCTTGATGATGTTCGCTTCCGGTTTCAGCGTGAGATCACCCAGTTCCGCCAGGGCGTCCGGTACCTTCTGCGCATCTGTGAGTTTTTCCGGAAACTGCGTCAGGATGCGCGCGGCGAGCGAAATGTCGCTGGTTTCGACCTCGATATCTGCGGCCGCGCCGAACGTCTGCACGATCGGCAGCAGCGAATACGTGGCCAGCATGGGCGCTTCGTCGGTCAGGGTGTAGGTAATCTTGGCAGTCATGGTCGTTTCCTGGTACTTGCTGGGTCGGGAGCGAGGCGATGGTTCAGCCCAACGCGTGATGGCCGCATGCGAGGCGACGGTCTGGACAACAGTCTAGCCGTAATCTGGCATTTTTGAGGAGTCTGCCGCTTGCCTATACTCTGGCTGGGCGTCCTTCCATGCCCCTGACCGCCTCCCGGAGTGACATCTATTGAGCCTGGACGTAAATGAACTGGATCGACGGTTCCGGCTGGGCCTGGTGGCTGCCACGGTGCTCTGTGGCCTGGTGCGCGTGGTGCTCACCGAAGAAAACATCTGGGTACATTCGCTGTTTATCATTCTCATGGCCGGAAATGTTGGTTATTTCACCAACTACCTGGCCATCAAGATGCTGTTTCAGCCCAAGCAGGGGCGGGTACTGGGCTGGTCCGGCCTGGTGCCGAAGAACAAGCCGGACATTGCCCGCAGCCTGGCGGAAAGTGTCCAGACCCAACTGCTCTCGCCGGAAATCATCCTCGCGTATATTCATGAACAAAAAATGATCGATCGCGGCACGGAGCGCCTCGGCTACTGGGTGGATCACGTGCTGGATGAGAAAGCCGTGCGTGAACAGATCACCCTGCGGCTGGTCAACCTGTTGCGCGTGCACGGCGACGAGTTGATGGAACTGACCTTTGACCAGGTGGAGTCGCTGCTGAAAGAACTGGCGGCTGACCCCGAGCGGGTGCGCACGCTGTGGGTGGCGCTGCGTGACCGGGTGGCGGCACACCTGGCCGAGCGCGATAACCGGGAACAGATCACCACCACGCTGCGCAAGCTGCTCGAGCACGAGATTCCCCGTCTCGCGACGCTGCTGGATGGTGCGCTGGAAGCCTATCTGCGGGACCGGGAGACCATGGGCGCGGTCGGCATGGGTCTGAAACGCTTCTTCTCTGTCGATCGGGATGCGATTCGCGGCGCGCTCGAAGGGTTTGTGCGGGATCCGGAATCCAGTGAACAACTGATGGGTGTGCTGGATACGCTGGTCCAGCAGGCGATCGATGAACTGGGTTCGGTGGAAATGCAGAACCGGGTGATTTCCCGGGTCGAAAGCTGGCTGGGCACGGGTGCGTCCTATGCGCGGGAGCAATTGCTGCCGCTGTCCGTGGAGCGACTGCGCACCTGGCTGGATGACGAGGCCAGCTGGCGTCAGATTGATGCGCTGGCGCTGCGGGGCATACGCGGGCTCAAGCAGGCGCTGGAGGAGAAAATGGCCTCGGCAGCCGGCCAGGAAGCCATCAAGAATACGATTGCCCGGGCGGTGCGCCAGATCAACGTCACCGAGCTGGTTGAAGAACAGGTAATGAAGCTGGACACCGACGAACTGGAAGACCTGATTCTGAACAATACCGGCGGCAACCTCGTGGTGATCCAGATTCTCGGCGGCACGCTTGGCCTGATCGCCGGTTTTGTCCAGGTGGATATACGGTTCGCGGTCCCGCTGTTGGGATTGATGGCCGTCGTGTACATCGCGTTTCGTCTGAATCAGCGCAAGTACGGAATCTGAGCTGGTACTGTGTTTCTGTACAGGCTCATCTGCTGATCCACCCCCTGCGAAATACTGTCCCTGTCATGCACAGCCAGGGAACGAACGCCATGAACCATCTGCACCCGCACGCCCACCCGAAGCTCCCGATCGTGAAGCACGGCATACCATTCGACACCGGCAGCCTGCGGCGTACGGTGGCTAACCGCGGTGCAATTCAAGCCGCCCACCGCAGTGTGCGCCCCGGCGACTGGTTATGGCCGGTCGCCATTTGCGCGCTGATGTTGCTGGCCGGACTGGAAGGGCCGGCAGCGCCCGCGACGGCAGTTCCGGCGCGCGGGGCTGCGCAGGCTGACGAGGTGGTGATCTGTTATGGCGAACGGCAACCGAGTTGCCAGCGTCTCGCCGAAACACACCTGGCGGCGCGTACAGCAAGGGTGGGTACGCCACTTCCATGACGGGTCAGCCTGACGGCGATTGGTGGTACGGCGAACAGCGCCGACAGCGGCGAACTACAGTCCGGACAGTTAAGCGTCGGCGATATTTTCGATGGGCGTATCGCGGTCTGCGTTCAGATTGTTCAGCAGCACGCTGTCCATGATGGCCTTGTACAGCAGGTTGGAACCCGATTCATGCAGGTGCAGGCCATAGCTGTAGATGCTGACCTCCATCTTCTCCAGGCTCTCGGCCACGGTGGTGCCAAAGGTAAATTCCTTGTCAGTAGATTTATCCGTCTGACGGGTCTCGACATGCCGGTTGCGCACTGTAAAGCGATCTTCAAACAACAGGTTGTCACTATTGAGGCTGTGACCGAAGATCACCAGAACTTCGCCGACTTCAAACTTGCGGTCAGATTCCACCCGGGCCCCGTCGGCGCTGAAATCGATCAACTGGGTCAGGTGAGAAGTCTCCACGCCCTTGTCCGGTCGGCCAATCTGCAGCCGGATTCTGTGGCAGTCGCCATCCTCGTCGACATAACCGAGCGGGATGCCGATGGCGGAGCGTTCGCTCTGGCGCCGCAGTTCGGCATCGATGATTTCAACGCCCGCAACCGGCAGCGAGCCAAACGACAACTCGGTGGCGTCATCGGGTGCGGGTGCGCGGGGTTTCCGGGGGGGCGGCGCTGACTCGGGCGCAACTTCGGCCTCGGCCTGGGCATCACTGGCAGGCGCGGTCTGCGACATCAGCATGCTCAGGCAATCCATGGTGGTCTTGAGCAGAATCATGGCATCGCGCATTTGCAGCGTGCCGCCGTAGACATGCAGTTGTTCGGTATTGAACTCGGCCGGGTGGGGGCGCGCAGGCGGATAGGGGCGCTGATCGACGATTTCCAGGTCGCACCGGACCAGTGGTTCGCTTTCACCGGCAAGGTGGCCTTCGATGAACGCTTTTTCGCCGACGGGCAGGGATTCTTCGCAGGCAAAGCCCAGCCCGGTTTCGTTGATATCAAACAGGAAGCAGGGTAACGCCTGCTCCTTGCCGCTGAGGTTCCGTTGCAGGCGCAATTCGAGCGGCACGAACCGGTCCGGGGGAATCAGGTGATAGAGGCTCAGTGGGGCTGCCAGCCGGGTGCTGCCACGGCGGCCTTCCGCCAGCGAACGCACGGCTTCCCCGGGGTGCGGGCCGGCCGGTTTGGCCGATGCCTCGGTTTTGGTGGTATCGCGGCCGCGACGGAAGCGATCCATCCAGCCCGGTTTATCAGCCATCAATCAACCTCGTAGGAGCCAGGGTCTGCATTCATTGGTGTACACAGGATAGTTCGTTACAGACTGCGGATTCCACCCGAATCCAAGCTACCCTGACGAATGCCGATTTCTGGGACCTGAACGGAGCCAAATCCCTGCCATGGCGCAGCAAGTCATTATCATCGAATACAGCCACCTGGCCCTGTCCGCGTTACCGGTGGCCATTACGCTGCTGATCCTGCAGCGCTGGACGCGGGATGTGCGGACCGGGGCATACAGCGTCCTGCGCATGCTGACCCAGTTGCTGCTGATCGGCTATTTCCTGGATTACCTGTTCAATGCCAGCCGGGCCTGGGTGGTGATTGCGGTGCTGGCAGTGATGTTACTGGCGGCCAGCTGGATTTCCCTGCGTACCGTGCGACGTGACCCGCTGGCCCTGCGCAATGCCATGCTGGCGCTACTGGTCGGATCGGGCAGCATACTGGGCCTGATTACGTTTGGCATTCTCGGGCTGGATCCCTGGTACCGGCCGGATTACCTGATTCCGCTGGCTGGCATGATGTTCGCGAATGGCATGAATTCTCTCAGCCTCGCAGCGGACCGGTACGAATCGGAAATTGCGCGGGGTGCGGATCCCCAGGCGGCGCGGGGTGTGGCCCTGCATACAGCGATGATTCCGGTGATCAACGCGATGTTCGCGGTCGGCCTGGTGTCGCTGCCCGGTATGATGACCGGCCAGATTCTGTCCGGTGTCTCGCCCCTCATCGCGGTGCGCTACCAGGTGATGATCATGTGTACGGTGTTTGGCGCCAGTGGCATATCCACGGCCATCTTTCTGCAATTGTCGGTTGCACGTGTACCATCCGGAATGGTGCCGCCTGCCGACATGCGCGGGCAGGACGACTGAAACCAGGGAGATTTCGATGCAACACATCATGGTTACCGGGGCTGCCAGTGGCATAGGTCGTGAACTGGTGTCTCGCCTGCTGGCTGACGGGCACCGCGTGCAGGCGCTGGATGTGAACGACGCGGCACTGCAGGGACTCACGGGTGATCCGGAACGACTGGCATGCCGGGTACTGGATGTACGGGACGGGCAGGCCTGGGAACAGTTGTTCGACGAGGCGAGTGCCCGGTGGGGTTGCCCCGATGTGCTGATCAACGTGGCTGGCGTGTTGCGTCATGGTTATTGCTGGGAAGTCACCGCGGAAGACCTGGACCTGACGCTGGATATCAACACCAAGGGCCTGATCCTGGGAACCGCTGTGGCGGCGCGCCGCATGCGGGAGCGCGGTGCCGGACAGATCATCAACGTGGCATCGCTGGCCGGCGTCACGCCGGCGCCCGGCCTGCCCGTGTATTGTGCATCGAAGTTTGCGGTACGGGGTTTTTCGCTGGCAGCGGCTACTGAACTGCATGGCTCCGGCGTCGCCGTCACCGTGGTTTGTCCGGATGCGGTGCAAACCCCGATGCTCGATCAGCAGCGTGGGCACGAACAGACGGCGGTGACCTTTTCCGGAAACCGCCCGCTCACGGTGCAGGAGGTGTGTGACGCCATCGTCGATCAGGCGATGGTGCACCGGCCGCTGGAAATCCTGCTGCCGCGTTCACGCGGTGTGATTGCCAAGCTGGCCAGCCTGATGCCGGGACTGGTGCCCCGCGTGTATCGCTTCATGCGCGAACGCGGCCTGAAACAGCAGGCAACCTACGGCACGCCCGGACAGGACTAGCGCTGCGGGTCTGTCGATCGCGCGGCAACTGCCGTGATGTGCGACTCTGCCCGCGACTGTGGCTGACCAGCGCTCTGTACGTTGACGCGCGTATCGGCGCCGGTTTCAGGCCGCTGCCGCAGCGCCGATTTTTTCGGCGCGTTTCAGGTCTGTATTGCGGGCCGGCAGAAACTGTCCGAAGCCGCGCTCGCGGCCGAGGGTTTCCGCGATTCCGTCTTCCCGTGAGTAGGCCACCCGGCCGTTGATCAGCGTGGCCTCAATAGCTGCATCATTGCGGTTGACCAGGCGCTTCATGTCGAAGGCGGGGAACCACGCATCGGTCATCTGCCAGACCTCCTCGCCGAGCCCATCCGGGTTGATGATCACCACGTCGGCGCGATCTCCTTCGCGTATGTGCCCGGCATCGATGCCATACCAGTCACCGAGTTCACCCGTCAGTCGGTGCACGGCATGACCGATGCGCATGAAATCCTCGCCCTGCTTCTGTGCGTCCAGCACGTGCTTGAGCATGCACAGCGGGAAATTGTAAGAAGCCAGGTTTTCCAGGTGGGCGCCCGAGTCCGCGAAACCGATGTGCACCTGCGGGCTGCGGCACAGCTTGCGCATGACGTGGGTGCGATCGCCACCAAACTGAATGCCCCAGCGAAGTTTACGGCGATGGGTGATGGCGAGATCGAGAAAGGCATCCACCGGGTCCTTGTTTTGCAGTGCGCCGATTTCGTGGAAATCCTTGCCGACCAGTTCAGTGTCGGGACACTCCACCACCCAGGCATCCGAGAAGTCGCGATGCCAGAGCCCGGCGGTCAGCATGGACTTCATGTCCCTGCGCAGCAGCGCGCGGAATTCCGGCTTCTGGGCTTCCTCGTACGGATCATCAGGATTCTTGAAATCGCGCAGAATACGGGCGTCCTGCAGTTCGCCGAAGGAATTGAAATCCAGGCCGTAGGCATAGATGAGGAAAGGCGAAGGCAGGAACTGCCAGCGCAGGTTGGCGCGCAGGAAGGTATTTGCCACCCAGCCGGCAAGCGGGGTGATGTAGTGCAGGTACGGCTGCGACTTGAGATCCAGTGCCGTCAGCAGCGTGATTTTCAGGGCGTGGCGGAACCAGCCGATGGACTCCCAGAGGAAGGCGAACACGTTGATCTTGCCGACGGCATCGGGCGCGCTTTGCAGCACGCGGTCATACTCGCGCAGGACACGGTGCAGGCGCCGGTACTCGGTCCAGTTGGCGTAGGTGGAGGGTAAAGGCCGGGCCCAGGCGCGTTCACCGTCGAGCCGGTCCAGCTTGGTGGTCATCGACGACATGCCGACAAAACCAACATCCAGGGCCTCGCGCAGCAGGGTTTCCATTTTCTGCATTTCAGGTTCGGTGGGCGTCTCTTTGGAAGCTGAACGAACCAGTCCCATTGCCGCAGCACGCAGGTCCGAGTGGCCGATAAACGCCGCGAGGTTGGGTCCCAGCGGATGTTGATCAAAAAATTCGCGGAACTCGCGCGGCCGGTGCCAGGTTTTTTTCTCCCGCAACAGGGGGAGCACCTGTTCGCGCGGCACTGCCTCGACGCGGGTGAACAGGTCCGAGCAGTCTTCTGCTTCCGCGCACACCATGCTGATCGAGCAGATGCCGGTCATCACCGTCGTCACGCCATGACGGACTGATTCTGCGAGTTCCGGGGCAATGATGACCTCGGCGTCGTAATGAGAATGCGGTTCTATGAATCCGGGTGTGACCCACATGCCCTGCGCGTCGATGACCCGGCAGTCAGGGCCGGATTCCAGTGCCTGCTGGCTGACGCGGGCAATTCGGCCGTTGGTGATGCCGATGTGGGCGATCCGGCCGGGGGCGCCGGTGCCATCAAAATACAGGCCGTTTTCTATAACAATATCGAAGGACATGAATACTCTTCCCGCACACAACGCAGTGATTTCGTAACAGTGATTCAATTTAGCGCAAAAAGGGGGCATTTCGGGGATTGTCACAGTCCGGTGGCATCCGGGGACCGGGCGGCGCCCCCCCGGGTGATCTTGCCACCCTCTGTGGAAAGTGCTGTATTGACCATCCTGTTGCCGAGAATTTTTGGAGCGTTGGTGTCATGTCCCAGGTCAAACTGTATGGTCATCCGGTATCTCCCTACGTTCGCAAGGCGCGCACCATCCTGCTGCTGAAGGGAATTGAGCACGAGTTCAAAATGGTGACACCGGGGTCGGATGACGCCGAGTTTCGCGCTGCCAGTCCACTGGGCAAGATTCCGGCTTTTCGCGATGACCACACCAGCTTTGCGGATTCCACGGTGATTTTTCACTACCTGAACCGATTCTATGAAGGTCCCACGCTGCTGCCCGAGTCGCGCGCGGGCTATGCCCGGGCACTCTGGTTCGAAGAGTATGCGGATACCGTGCTGACCGGCATTATCGGCGGGCACCTGTTTGCCGAGGTTGTGCTTGCCGAACGCCTCTTCAGACGCGCGCCCATCCAGGCCGATATCGACAAGGCGCTGAATGTGGAGTTGCCCGCGGCCTATAAACTGCTGGACGCGTCACTGGACGGAACCTCATGGTTGGCCGGCGATGAAATGAGTATCGGTGACGTCGCTGTAGGTGGCCTCATGGTCAGCCTGCATCACTGCGGGCAGACCATTCCGGATTCCGCGCCGAACCTGGCTGGTTTCGTGGATCGTTATTTCGCCCTGGAAGCAGTCCAGACTGTGCTGGCGGCAGAACTGCAGGCGCTGGCAATGATGAAGTACGATTCGCCGCTGGCGAAGCGCTGAAAGACCGGCTGGCAGCCGGCCTGGTGTTTACATGACGCCCAGGCCCACCCGAATGATCAGGCGTGAACCGATGCGCGTGTCGTGGTCCGGGCGCCGCCCCTTGACGGTGGTGGTGATCTTCATCGTTTCGGCCTGGATGTACGGTTTCAGGTCGAGTTCATCCAGTTCAAAGCGAAAGTAGCGCGAGTTGTCGGGCACCTTCCGGTACGCAATGCGCTGCTTGGGCTGGCCCTCGGCTTCAACAAAAAAAGACATTTCCTGGATGAAGTCGAAATTCTGCTCGGCCGGTTCGAGTATGGACAGTTCCAGCAGTTTGACATTGGCGTTGCGGATCGCTGACTTGCCGACGTAGAGATTCTGCATCTCCTGGCTTTGCGACACATCAAGCGCCGTGTAGCTCGCGAACTCCATGCCGCCGATCACCTGCTCAACAGCGGTGCCCCGTTCGACGGTCGTGTTCTCGGTCAGGTGGATGTTGATGGGCAGGGGCAGGGCGCTGCAACTGGACAGGGCGGCCAGCATCAGCAAGACGGTAAATGCATGCCGGCATCGTGTATTCAACAGGTATCTCCCTTTCACAGGGCAAAAAGCCCGTGCGTATGCAGGGAATTCTAGGCTTTCGTGGCAAGGTTGCCAGTGTGGGCCTGCGCGGAGGCACCCGGATCCGGTTTAATCTTCGGCAGATTCAGGGATTTCGGGGTCTTCGTCTGCCGCCAGTTCAGCGCCTTCTTCGGCCGCTTCACCGCTGCTCTCTGCCAGCGCAACATGCAGTGCGATGCTGTCCAGCGTGGCCTTGTAGAGCAGCATCGCGTCTTCGAGTTCCATCCGCGTGCCATGCAGCCACAAGGGCCGGCCGGCAAACTTTTCCGGGGGTTCCTTGTCGGCCGGAAAGGGGCGGCTGTTGACGATGGTGACATGAGTGGCCACGAGCGGCGTCATTTCCTCGGCATGGTGGCCGAGCACGGTCAGTTCACTGTCAGCCGGGAACTCCACCGGCGATGCAAAGCCGATTCCCTGGTCGTTGACGTCGTACAGGAAACAGTCAATCGCCTTGGTGCCTGACGCGCGGTAGATCACGGTCAGTTCCAGTGGGACAAAATGATCCGGGGTTGGAAAATAATAGAGGTTGAGCGGTGTGCGTATGCGGCGCGCGGAACGGCGCGGCTTGCCACGTTCCACCTGTCTCTTGTCGTGGTCGTCGAGTTTGTCGCCTTCGAATTCCACCTGGGTGACAACCGGTTGCCCGGAATCGTGCTCTTCCTGATCCTGTTCGCGGCGCACATTCTGGAAAACGCTGGTCGCATCCTGCAGTTCCTGCTGGGCGCGACGGGCTTTTTCCCGCCGGTCATCCGTGAATTCATAACCGGCGAACGCAGTTTTCCCGTCCGCGGGCGACTTACTGGCTGCGCGTTTTGCCTTGATCTGATCCAGCCAGCCCATAGCCGTCTTATCCCACCTGAGAATTGGAAAATATTTCGAAATTGCAGACTACCATAACCCGGCCCCCGTAAATCCAGTGTTGGTCAGTTTGGCACAAGGAGTGGCACAAATGGCTGATGCAGATCATGATAATCTGCGTCAGATTTCCGACGGAGACCATAGAGTATGTACCCACTGGCCCGAACCCTGCGTTCGATTCCGCGTGCCCGGCTGTTTGGCCTGATGCTGGCCGCGGTTGCACTGGCGCTGGTGCTGGTACTTTCTGCGGTGACCGGGGTGTCGGTTCTGACCGCCAGCCTCGCCGGTACCGACAGTTGGCTGGGCAAGGTGCTGGTGGGGACGGTCTCGGTACTGGCGGGCGTCGGTGGCTGGTTTCTGCTGCCGGTACTGACCATCCTCGTGGGGGGGCTGTTTCAGGAATGGGTGGTGCAACGCGTGGAACAGGCCGAATATCCGTCGTCAAAATGGGGCGGTGCGCCGGGCTGGCTGCAGAACCTGCCGCATGACCTCCGTTTCACGCTGCTGGCGCTGTTCCTGAACCTGCTGGTCCTGCCCTTCTACCTGCTGGGGGTCGGCTTCCTGATGTCGATCGCACTGAACAGCTACCTGTTGGGGCGTGAATTCTTCGAGAATGTCGCGGGCCTGCACCTGGGCAAGCCGGAAGCAAGAGCCCTGGGCCGCCGCAACCGGGGTACGGTGTACGGTGGCGGACTGGTGATCACCCTGGCGACGTTAACGCCGATACTGAACCTGTTTGTGCCGATTCTGGCCAGTGTCTGGATGGTGCATGTCTTCCAGCGACTGTCCGGAGACAGCAACCTGCAACCGGCGGAGAAAAGCGTCTAGCTGGCGTGCTGCAATCCGGGCAGGTCACTGCCGGCCTGGCGGTAGGCGAAACTGTCCAGCGTGCATTTGAGCAACAGGCGGGCATCCCGCGCATTGGTTTGCAGTCCGTGTATCCATAAATCAACGTCGCCCATGAAACCGGGCCGGGGCATGTTGCGGGGGTAAGCGCGCTGGCTTAACACTGGTACCTCGGTGGCCAGGATGGGTGTGGGATCTTCCCGGTGATGGGCGCAGATCACCTGTTTGCTGCCGGTCGGCAAAGGCACCGGCGCCACAACAGAAATACCATGTTCATTCACATCGAACAGGAAGCATGCTGCGAAGCGGGTTGGATGACGGCTGACCAGGAGATTGATTTCCAGCGGTACATACATGTCGTCTGTCGGCGCGAATACCAGTTCAACGGGAGCACGCAGCCTGCGGCTGACGCGGCGTGGGCGGGGCGGCAGGTAGTCCCGCACGTCCACCAGCCCGCCACCGATCTGATCGGGGTCTGTATCCATGGTCAGTAGCAGGGCTTCGCGTTGTTGCTCCAGTTCGGCCTCACGTTCCGGGCGACTCGTATGAACCCAGTAGCGGGGAGAATTCAGGTCCCGCTCTTCCGCGTCGAGCCAGGAAATATCCTCGACTTCTGTTTCAGGCTCTACTGGCGGGTTTTTCACTGCACGAACGGTCGGGTGCTCGATCATTGTTACTCAATCCTGAATGTGAATATTTCGGTAGCTGACAGGAACAGTATTTCAGGCATGGAGAACATGCGGAATTGTTCATAAGTCCTATGACGGGGATTGTCAGACAAAATGGCCAAAATTTGTCACCTGCGACTCCGTGGCACCGGTTTATGGCGTTAGTGACTGATTTTCAGGCAGAAACCGGCTACGGAAGCGAACTTCTGACCGCCGGCAGGCCGTCGCAGCGTCGGTCCGGGGCGGTGTGCCGCGACGGCACTGTACTCCGCAGGTCGATGGGCTTACGCTCCCGCCTGTTGCAACAGTTGCGGCGGTGGCCATGACGAATCTGATTCTGCAGTCGTTCCGGCTCGGCATGCTGGTTTTCATAACCATGCTGGCCGGCTGCTCCGGTGCGATCGATCCGGCCGAGTATCCGCTGCCGGCCGACAGCATCGTGGTTCCGGACCATACCGCGTTGCCGGCGGTTTCCCTGGCGCTGATTCATACCGGTGACCAGGTATCGCTGGAGGCTTTTGCGTATGACGGTGGCAGCTGGGCCAAGTCCAGGATATTTGTCCACAGTGCTGTCCTGGTGCGTCATCCGCAGGGCGATCTGCTTTTTGATACCGGCCTGGGCCGCGAAGTCGATGCGCAGGTCGAGACCGACATGCCGGCTTACATGCGCCCGGTCATGAAGTACACGAAGCGCAAACCGGCCGTGGAGCAACTCGCGGCACACGGCGTCGACCCGGCCACCATTGACCGAATCTACCTGTCCCACCTGCACTGGGACCATGCCAGTGGTATCGAGGATTTTCCCAACGCGCGAATTTTCACGGCACGGGAAGAGCAGAAGGCCGCGGCGGATCTGGCCAACGCCGATGTCTACCTGCGCTCCCAGTTCGACGCCGGGACAGTCCGCTGGAACATCGTGGAGTTCATCGAAAGGCCCTACATGGGTTATTCCCGCAGTCACGATGTGTTCGGCGATGGCAGCGTGGTGATCGTGCCCATGTTCGGCCATACACCAGGATCCATAGGCCTGTTCGTGAACCTGCAGGATGGTCGGCAGTTCCTGTTCTCCGGTGATACGACCTGGGCCAGGGAAGGATTCACACTGCCGGCGGACAAGTTCATCGTCGCCAGCAAGCTGGTTGACCACGATCCGGTCGCCACCCGACGCGAGATCGTCCGGGTTCACAAGCTGATGCGCCTGTTCCCGAACCTGGTGGTGGTCCCGGCCCATGATTTTCAGGTTCAGCAGGGACTGGGCTTCCTTCCGGAGTACATCAGCAAACCCTGATTGGAACGGCACTTGCTGAATACTTGTGCCATCACACGCGAAGATGAAATAGGGCGGGTTTGGCGCAGGTCGGCCAGCTTGGGGAGCGCATTCTTCTAAATCTCCGCCGCCATCCATGGCGGCTCCGAAGGCGGGCAGCGCTCTCTTCGGGAACCTCTGAT
>JBFJWR010000040.1:0-13351 GCA_041623535.1 Pseudomonadales bacterium | reverse complement strand
GGCTGTGGGGTGGATGCCGGGCTCCGGGCGCGGTCGCCGGTCAAACAGGCGCGAAGCGCGGGCGAAGCCGAGATAGGGATTATCAAGTACCAGGCAGTTGCCACTGAAATCAGCGGCGACGTCCGGCGCCAGAATGACAGCTGCAGCGGCAGTCGTCTCCAGTTGCGAGGCGTACTTGGGATTGGCGAGAAACGACAACTGATCGGCACTGGCCGTGGCCAGCGTCGCGAGGCCGCACACCTGCACCTTTGCATCACCCCGCAGTTCGGCCTGCAGGTAGGTCGCAAGCTCACCGAGTGAGGTACTGGTCAGTCCCGGCTGCAGGGCCACGGTGATACGCCGCTCAGAGAATCTTGTTCAGTTTCTTGGTCACCTGTTCGGTGATATCAAACTGGGGTGCCACGTACAGCACCGAGCCGCCGGGGGCCGCTTCCAGCAGTAATTCGTAGCCACCTTCCTCGATCACTTCCTTTACCGCTTTCTCGAGCGACTGGCGGTGATTGGCAAGAATCTGCTGCTGGCGCTCGTTCACCTGCTTCTGGAATTTTCCGCCCAGGTATTTGTAATCCGTCAGGCCCTCTTCCAGTTCCTTGGCGAGCTTCATCTTTTCCGTATCGCTCATCACCGCACCGTCTTTCTTGATACGGTCACGCAGCTTTTCAACGCCCTGGGCAACCTTCTTGATCTCCGCCTCTTCCGACGAAAACTCGCTTTGCAGGCCCTTCAGTTCCGCTTGTACCTTGGTGGTCTGCAGCAGGGCGCCCAGCGAATGCAGGATGGCGATCTTCGGGGAGTTTTCTGCCGCGGCGGCACCCAGGCTGAACATCAGCAGCACCGGGATCAGAATCAATTGCACAGAGCGTTTCATCATGCGTTCCTCGCTATCAGCAGCGTTGGTTTGAAGTGGATGGAAAGTATCCGGCAGGACCGGAGTTCTCTAACAGGGACAGGAAAATTCCGATCTGGTTCATGGCTGCTACCCGCTACCATGCTTCAGGGGCTCAGAACGCCTGGCCGAACGAGAACTGGAAGGCCTGCGTGTCATCACCGGATTCGGAATTGATCGGCGCAGCGATGGCGAACGACAGCGGCCCGAAGCCGGTCAGCCAGTTGATTCCAAACCCGACCGAGAAACGCAGGTTACTGAAACTCACGTCATCGTCATTGGTGCTGGCGCCACCGCCCGGGCGATCGGTCAGGAACACGTTGCCGCCGTCCAGGAAGAACGACCCACGCAGGCCCTGCTGATCGCGCAGGAAGGGAATCGGGAACAGCACTTCGGCACTGCCGGCGATCAGCACGTTGCCGCCAAAGGGATCCGGCGTATCACCACTGGCCGGGTTCGGCGTGTCGCGCGGTCCCAGCGTGTTGGATTCATAACCACGTACCGAACTGATGCCACCGGCATAGTAATTCTCGAAGAATGGCAGGCCACCGCCACTACCGTAGCCGTCGCCGTAACCGAGGTCGGTACGCAGGCGGAAGGTGAAGTCGCGGTTCAGCGGGAAATACTTCTCGCCGTTATAGGAGAGCTTGTAGTACTGCAGGTCGCTGCCCGGTACGGAGATTTCCATGCCGAGGTTCTGGCGCGAACCACTGGTCGGCAGCAGGGTGCGGTTCAGGCGATTCCTCGACCAGCCGGTTTCCATGTTAAGGACGTTGTAATCCTTGCCTTCTTTGGCAATGAAACCGGCAATCTCGGCAGACGGGAATGTCCCCGCATTCAGCGCGGTGGAGGTGAACCCGGTACGGAAGAAGATGCGGTCCGAGAAGTTGATCGGGTACCCGAATGTCACGCCACCACCGAGTGCGTCGGTGCTGAAGCCGGTGATGTTGCCGGCGTCGAAATCGGTCTCGCGGTAAAACACGTTGAAGCCGCGGCTGATGCCGTCCAGCGTGTAGTACGGATTCAGGTAGGAAAAGCTGTATTGCGTGCGGAAACTGCTGGTATTGATCGCCGCGCTGACCTGGTTGCCAGTACCCAGAAAATTGTTCTGGCTGATGCTGCCACCAAGAATCAGGCCGGAACCCTGTGCAAAACCGACGCTCGCCGAGATGCTGCCCGACGGCTGCTCGTCTACCGAGTACTCGACGTCAACCTGGTCACTGGTGCCCGGCACCGGCTTGGTTTCGACATTTACGTTCTTGAAGTAGCCCAGTCGTTCCAGGCGCGTCTTCGACTGTTCCACTTTCTCGGTGGAAGCCCAGCCGCCTTCCAGCTGCACCATTTCACGACGCAGCACGTTATCTGCCGTGCGCGTGTTACCGCGGAAATTGATGCGCCGCACGTAGGAGCGCTTACCCGGGTCCACGAAGAAGGTCACGGATACCGTATCGTCTTCATCATGAATTTCCGGAATGCCATTCACGTTCGCAAAGGTATAACCCTCGTTGCCCAGGCGCTTGGTCAGCAGGTCGGAGGTCAGCGTCAGCAACTGGCGGGAAAATATCTGGTCCTTGCGCATCACCAGCAACAGGCGCAGTTCCTCTTCCGGCACCACGAGCTCACCAGCGAGCTTCACCTCGCGCACCTTGAACTGCTGGCCCTCGGAAATATTGATGGTCAGGTAAACGCGGTCTTTTTCCGGGGTGATCGAAACCTGCGTGGATTCAACCGTGAAGTTGATGTAACCGCGGTCCAGGTAAAAGCTGCGCAGACGCTCGAGGTCACCGCCGAACTTTTCGCGCGAATACTGATCGTCCTTGGTATACCAGGACAATAATCCGGGCTGCTTCAGTTCAAACAACTTCAGCAATTCTTCGTCTTCGAATACTTGGTTGCCGACCAGGTTGATGTCGTCGATCGATGCTACCGGCCCTTCCTGCAGGCGGATATGAACCGCCACCCGGTTACGCGGCTGGGCAATCACGTCGGCATCGACCTGGACGCCGTAGCGCCCCTGGGACACGTACTGCCGTTTCAGTTCGATGGTCAGTCGTTCCAGGGTTGCACGCTGGAACACCTGCCCTTCCTGCATGCCCATCTCGGACAGGCCCTTGCGCAGGTCTTCAGTCTTGATGGACTTGTTGCCATCGAAAGTGATTTCGCTGATGGATGGGCGTTCGGTGACCTGGATGACCAGGACCTCGCCGTCACGCAGCAACTGGATGTCGTCAAAGAAACCGGTCTTGAAGAGCGTACGGGCCGCCTGCGCCAGTTGCTTTTCTTCGACATCGTCACCGACGCTGATCGGCAGCACGCTGAAGATCGTGCCGGCCGAAACCCGCTGCAAACCGTTTACGCGAATATCCGTAACGGTGAAGCGCTCGGCCATGGCCGGCAACGGGTAGATGAATGTCCCGATCGACAACAGGATTAACGCAGCCATCCTGGCATACCTGACGAAATTCACGTCCAAGTGTTCCCCAATCCTGTTTATTGTTCGTTGTGCAGGTAAATGACCTGATCCGGTGCTACAAGCGCCCCAGGTCATTCACGAATGCCAGCAGCATAATACCGACAATCAGGAAAATACCTACCTGCGTTCCTAACCACTGGGCCTGCTGGGAGACCGGCCGACCCCTGAGAAGCTCGATAAGGTAATACATTAGGTGCCCGCCATCCAGTACCGGGATGGGTAAAATGTTCAACACACCCAGGCTGACGCTCAGATAAGCCAGAAACGACAGGAAGGATTCCAGCCCGCTGCTCGCGGTGGCGCCGGCAATTCGGGCAATTGTGACCGGTCCGCTGAGATTTTTTACCGAAACCAGCCCCTCAACCATTTTCCACAACGCATCCAGCGTCATGGTCGACATTTGCCAGGTCTTTTCGGCAGCCCGGCCCAGGCTTTCCAGCGGCCCGTGGCGGATTTCCCGCAGGCGATCGGCCGGCCAGGTGATCTGCTCCACCCCGGCACCGATAAACCCGATGGTGCTGCCATCCGGCATTTCCTTGCGCGCCGGCACCAGGTCCAGCTCGAGCACCTGCGAGCCGCGTTCCACGCGCACCTGCATGCGTTGCTCGGGGCGGGCACGCACCAGCCGCACCCAGTGCATCCAGTCTTCCACCGAGACGCCGTCGGCATCCAGCACCCGGTCGCCCGGTTGCAGGCCAGCCGCAAACGCACGCCCCTGCTCATCGAGCGCACCCAGCACCGGGGGTACTGAAGGGCGCCAGCGCTGTATGCCCAGCGCACCCAGCGGGTCTGGCTGGTCCACCCCAATCAGCCAGTCCTGGATGGGCAGTTGCACCTCGCGCCGCTGGTCAAATCCGAACGGCTCCACGGCAATGCGAATCTCACCGGATTCGCCCAGTCGCCGAATCAGCTGCAGATTGATGGCATCCCAACTGGTCGTGGGCCGCCCGTCGATCGCAACAATTTCCAGGTCGGCGTCCAGGCCGGCGCGTTGCGCCGGGCTTTCGGCCTGCACGCCACCAATGACCGGCACCACGGTGGTGGTACCGGAGACAAACATGAACCAGTACGCCGCAATCGCAAACAGGAAGTTGGCAACCGGCCCCGCCAGCACGATGGCGATCCGCTGACCGATGGGTTTGCGGTTAAACGCAAAGGACTGCTCGGCTTCCGTCACCGGGGCCTCGCGCTCATCCAGCATCTGCACGTAGCCACCCAGGGGAATGGCGGCAACCACGAACCGGGTGCCATGCCGATCCGTCCAGCCAAACAGCGGCTTGCCGAACCCGATGGAAAACCGCAAAACGCGAACGCCGCAACGCCGCGCCACCCAGAAATGACCGTATTCGTGAATGGTGACCAGGATGCCCAGTGTCACCAGCAGCGCGGCAATATTGATCAGGATGTTCATGCGGCGAGGCGACCCATGCGCTGTGCGGCGACGCGACGCGCTTCCTGGTCCAGTTCCATCAGCCGGTGCAGCGAATCGCAGCGTTCACCGGTGTCTGCGCCAGCCATGACTTCTTCAATGAGAGACGGAATATCGGTATAGCGGATACGCCCATCCAGAAATCCCTGCACGGCGACCTCGTTTGCAGCGTTCAGACGCACCACCGCGGCATGCCCGGCGGCAAAGGCGGCACGCGCCAGCCCCAGGCAGGGGAAGCGCTGCGGATCCAGCGCTTCGAAATGCAAACTGGCGATTTCCACCAGGTCGAGACTGCGCACACCGGAGGCGATACGCTGCGGCCAGGCCATCGCCTGGGCAATCGGAGTGCGCATGTCCGGCTGCCCCAATTGTGCCAGGGTGGACCCGTCCAGGTACTCCACCAGGGAATGCACAATACTTTCGCGATGCACCAGCACGTCGATCTGCGCCACCGGCAAACCGAACAGGTAGGCGGCCTCGATCACTTCCAGCCCCTTGTTCATCATGGTTGCCGAATCCACCGAAATCTTGCGCCCCATGACCCAGCGCGGATGTGCGCAGGCAGCATCGGGGGTCACGGTCGCGAGTTGCTCAAGCGGAGTATCCAGGAACGGGCCACCAGAGGCAGTCAGTACGATGCGCTGGACGGCAGCGGCTGCCGAGGGGCGTTTTTCATTATCGGGCAGGCATTGAAATACTGCGTTGTGCTCGCTGTCGATGGGCACCAGTTCGGCACCTCCCGCCTGCACCGCATCCAGAAACAGCGCACCGGCAATAACCAGCGCTTCCTTGTTGGCCAGCAATACCCGGCGGCCGGCACGCGCCGCAGCGAGCGTCGGCAGTAACCCGACCGCGCCCACGATGGCCGCCATCACCTGGTCCACACCGTCGAGCGCCACCACCGCCTCCAGGGCGGCTGCGCCTCCGTGTGCCTGTGTACCGGGTGCAACGCGGGACAACTCATCCCGAAACGTGGCATACAGCGATTCATCGGCGATGACGGCATGCGCTGGCTGGAACTGCGCGCACTGCTCAAGCAGTTTTTCTGTATTGCGATGCGCGGTCAGCACCGTGGCGCGAAAACGATCGGGATGACGCGCAATGACATCCAGCGTGCTCACGCCTATAGACCCGGTTGACCCGAGAATTGCGACCCCTTGCACGCGCCCTCCGGTGCTACTGCACGCCGGCGAGCAGGAGCGCCAGGGCAAATACAGGAGCAGCCGCGGTAAGACTGTCGATGCGATCCATAACGCCACCATGACCGGGGAGCAGGTTACTGCTGTCCTTCAGGCCACTGTGCCGCTTCACCATGCTCTCCACAAGATCACCCAGCACCGACACCATGACCGTGGCCAGGGAGGCCACCACCGTCAACAGCAGCCCGGCCACCGTAGCACCGGTGTACACAGAAACTGCCACCGCGATCACGGTCACAACCGCGAGCCCGCCATAGACACCTTCCCAGGATTTTCCGGGACTGACCTTGACCGCCAGTTTGCGCTTGCCGAACCGGCGGCCGGAAAAATAGGCGCCCACGTCAGCGCCCCAGATCAGTGCAAACAGGTAGAGGATGTACCAGCTGCTGTACTCAAACTGCTTGAGCTGGTTGAAGCCAACAAACGCCGGCAACAGGATCAGCAGACCCATGACCAGTCGCATCGGTGTGCTGCCCCACTGGGCGGCGCTTTCGGGGTAGCCGAACACCCAGCGCAACACGCCAATCCACCACAGGGCACCCACGATGAGCACCCAGTGGAAGGGAATCTGCCAGCAGATATACATGAGCAGCAGCATCACGGCCGCGTACCCGATTCTTCCACCCTGTGCCTCAATTCCGCTCAGGTGCGCCCATTCCCAGGCGCCCAGCGCAATCACGAAGGCGATGAAAAACCCGAAGCCCACGGGTGGCAGAAAAAACACGCAGCCGATGGCTACTGGCGCGAGGATTGCCGCGGTAAGAATTCGTGGTTTCAGATCCGAGGCGGGCTTTGCCGGCGCCGCCGCGGTGGAGGGAGTTTCCTGTGACTTGCCGGGCTCTGTAGGTGTGTTCAATTGGACATGGCCTCCGCCTGTGCTGCACTCAATCCGAATCGCCGTTGCCGTTGGCCATACTCACGCAAAGCCGCCAGCAGGGATGCCCCCCGGAAATCCGGCCAGAATTCATCTGAGAAATACAATTCAGTGTAGGCAAATTGCCACAATAGGAAATTACTGATGCGGTGATCCCCCCCGGTGCGGATGCACAGGTCCGGATCAGGCACCCCGGCCAGCGAGGTATAAGCCCCGAATCGCTCCTGATCGATCTCCTCGGGCCCACAACGGCCGGCCGCGACCTCGGCCGCCAGCTTCCGGCAGGCTTCGAGCACATCCCAGCGCCCGCCATAATTCATCGCCATCACCAGCGTCAGGGCGTCATTGTCACGGGTCAGTTCCTCGGCAGCCAGCATGCGATCCTGCATGTCCTGGCTGAAACGGGAGCGGTCGCCGATCACCCGCAGGCGGATATTGTGCTGGTGCATGCGCTTCACTTCCTTGCGCAATACCGTGCGAAAGAGGTCCATCAGGGCATTCACCTCTTCGGCCGGTCGCTGCCAGTTCTCGCTGCTGAACGCAAAAAGCGTGAGAAACCGGACGCCCTGCTCGCCACAGGCCTCCACCACGGCCCGCACCGAATCAACGCCGGCCTTGTGGCCAGCGATGCCCGGCAGGCGACGCGCACGTGCCCAGCGATTATTGCCGTCCATGATAATGGCCACGTGCCTGGGCATGCGCTCAGGCGGGAGAATGCGGGCGGGGGACTCGCTGTCAGGCGTGTTGGCATTCACTGAGCGAATCAGATCTCGCGCAGATCCGCTTCCTTGGCATCAAGGAGCTGATCGATTTTCTTGATGTACTGGTCGGTAAGCTTCTGGATCTCTTCCTGGCCCCACCGCTCCTCGTCTTCGGAAATCTCTTTTTCCTTGAGGAAATCCTTCAGGTCACCATTGGCGTCACGCCGGATATTGCGCACCGCGACCCGTCCTGTCTCGGCCTCGTTATGCGCCTGCTTGACGAAGCCCTTGCGGGACTCCTCGGTCAGCATCGGCATGGGCACGCGGATGACCGTACCCGCGGTGCTTGGATTCAGGCCGAGATCCGAAGTCATGATCGCCTTCTCAATGGCCTGTACCAGGCTTTTCTCCCACGGGGAAACCACCAGCGTACGGGCGTCCTCGACATTGATGTTGGCGCAATTCGGCAGCGGGGTATCCACACCGTAATAATCGACCCGGATACTGTCGAGCAGGCTGGGGTGGGCTCGCCCGGTACGGATCCGCTTAAAGGCCGTTTCCACCGACTCCACGGATTTCTGCATCCGGCTGGCTGCGTCCTTGCAAATGTCTTCAATCATTGGGAAACCCCCTCGTTCGTGATCATGGTTCCCACCGCTTCACCACGCATGGCTTCCATCAGGGAGCCGGGCTCAGTCATGTCGAGTACATAAAGAGGCATGTCGTGATCGCGGCTCAGGCAAATGGCGGTCAGATCCATGACTGCGAGTCGCCGTTCCAGAACCTCGTCGTAGGAAAGTTCCGAGAACCGCGTTGCCGCGGGGTCGGTCTTGGGATCCGCGCTGTACACGCCATCGACCTTGGTGGCCTTGAGCACAACGTCTGCCTGCACCTCGACGGCGCGCAGGCAGGCGGCGGTGTCCGTGGTAAAGAAGGGATTGCCGGTGCCGGCACTGAAAATGACGGTTTCGCCATCTTCGAGGTAGCGGATCGCCTGGCGACGATCGTAATGCTCGACCATGCCGCTCATCGGAATGGCCGACATGATGCGGCTGTCGAGGCCGGCCCGCACCAGTGCATCGCGCAACGCCAGGCCGTTCATCACCGTCGCCAGCATGCCCATGTGGTCACCGGTGACCCGTTCCAGCCCGGCGGCGTTCAGTGCCGCACCCCGAAACAGGTTGCCACCGCCGACCACCACACCGACCTCGACGCCGCCCAGGACCACCTCGCGAATTTCCATCGCCATGCGATCCAGCACGCTCGGGTCGATGCCGAAGCCCTCGTCGCCCATCAGGGCCTCACCACTCAACTTGAGCAGTATCCGTTTCCAGCGCAGTCCGTTCTCAGTCACTGTCTGTCTGGCCTCCTGCGGCACGATTGCTGATTACCGGTTCAAACCGGCTTGGACCCCGGGCGTCGCGTCAACCTCCGCGAACCTGCGCCATCACCTCGGCCGCAAAATCGCTTTCTTCCTTCTCGATGCCCTCGCCAACTTCATAGCGGACAAACGAGTGTACGGTCGCGCCCTTGCTCTTGAGCAAAGCCTCAATCTTCTGGTCCGGGTCCTTGACGAAGCCCTGCTTGAGCAGGCTGACTTCTTCCAGGAACTTGCGCACCCGGCCTTCAACCATCTTCTCGATGATGTTATCCGGTTTTCCGCTTTCCTGCGCCTGCGCCGTGTAGATTTCGCGCTCTTTCTCCAGCACTTCGGCCGCCACATCATCGGGGCCCACAACCATGGGGCTGGAAGCAGCAACATGCATGGCGAGGTCACGACCCAGTTCAGCATCACCGCCGGAAAATTCCACCAGCACGCCGATCCGGTTGTTGCCATGAACATAGCTGGCGACCTGGTGGCCGTTATCCAGGACCGCCACGCGGCGCGGCGAGATGTTTTCGCCGATCTTCTGCACCAGGTTCTCGCGCGCGGTGCCAAGGTCACCGGCCATCAGGGCTTCAACAGAGGTTTCGCGGTTGGTAAAAGCCTTCTCCGCCACCTGCTCGGCAAATGCCATGAACCCATCGTCGCGGGCGACAAAGTCGGTTTCAGAATTGATTTCCACCATGACTGCGGCAGAGCCGTCTTCGCTTGCCCGCGTGATGATCACGCCTTCGGCGGCGACGCGACCGGCTTTCTTGGCAGCCTTGGCAGCGCCCGATTTGCGCAGATCATCAATCGCCTGATCGATGCTGCCCGCAGCAGCTACCAGTGCTTTCTTGCACTCCATCATGCCAAGGCCGGTGCGCTCGCGCAGTTCCTTGACCATTGCGGCTGTGACTTCCGCCATTCTTCAATACTCCAGATTTTTAGTGGGGACAGGGGCCGGCGCGCCCACAGGGGGGCGTTCCGGCCGGCCCCGGTTTGATTAGCCTTCTTTGGCGGGTTGCGCCTCGACCGGCACTTCCATGAACTCACCCGGACGCGCGTTCGGATTACCGGCCGCCTTCCCTTCCAGGCAGGCATCAGCCATGGCACCCACGTACAGACGAATGGAACGAATGGCGTCGTCATTACCGGGAATGACGTAATCAACGCCTTCCGGGTTACTGTTGGTGTCGACCACGCCGATGATGGGAATACCCATCTTGCGGGCTTCACCAATCGCGATGCGCTCATGATCGACATCGATCACGAACAGGGCATCCGGCAGACCGCTCATGTTCTTGATACCACCCATGCTGCGCTCAAGCTTGGCCATCTCGCGACGGAGCATCAGCACTTCTTTCTTGGTCAGGCGGGCGAATGTGCCGTCTTCGGACTGGATTTCCAGTTCCCGCAGGCGACGGATCGAGGCACGAATCGTCTTGTAGTTGGTGAGCATGCCGCCCAGCCAACGGTGATTGACGTACGGCATACCGGCGCGGCCTGCTTCTTCGGCGATAATGCGCGCAGCCTGCCGCTTGGTGCCGACAAACAACACTTCGTTGTTCTTTTCAGCCAGGTCCTTGACGAAAGCCAGGGCCCGGTTGAGTGCCGGCACGGTGTGCTCGAGGTTGACGATATGAATCTTGTTACGCGCACCGTAGATAAAGGGACGCATCTTGGGGTTCCAGTAACGCGTCTGGTGACCAAAGTGGGCACCAGCAGCGAGCAGATCCCGCATACTGACTGAGGACATAGTTAACTCCTGTTATTTTGGGTTATGCCTCCACACACCCCATGCGCCAACCCGGGCACGGAAATAAGGCTTCCGTGGCCTGGGCACCCGACGCATGTGCCGGTGTGTGTGCGAATTCAGCCTATCAAGGATAAAATGGTCAATCTGCCCGCTCGGCTGTGTTTGCTGGCAGAAGGCGCGCTTTATACCATAAACGCCCCTACTCTTGAATACCGAATCACCGATCAGGAACCCACGCGGGTTTGCAGGGAATTATGCAGGCAACAATCAAGACCGACGACGAGATCGAACGGATGCGCGTCGCCGGCCGGCTGGCCGCAGAAGTGCTGGAAATGATCGGTGAACACGTGCAGCCGGGCATTTCGACCGGCGAACTGAACCGTATCTGCCACGAATACATCACGGTGGAACAGCAGGCCATCCCGGCTCCGCTCAATTACCGGGGTTTTCCGAAGTCTGTCTGCACCTCAGTCAATCATGTCGTCTGCCATGGCATCCCCAGCGACGACAAGGTGCTGCGCAATGGCGATATCGTCAATATCGACGTCACCGTCATAAAGGATGGTTACCACGGCGACACCAGCAAGATGTTCACGGTCGGCAAGGCCAGCGTGCAGGCCGAGCGGCTGATCCGGGTCACCCAGGAGTGCATGTACAAGGGTATCGAGCTGGTACGCCCCGGCGTACGCCTGGGCACCATAGGCCATACCATTCAACAACATGCGGAAAGCAACCACTATTCCGTGGTCCGCGAATACTGCGGCCACGGCATCGGCAAGACCTTCCACGAAGAACCCCAGGTGGTGCACTACGGGGTGCCGGATACCGGCTTCGAACTGCTGGCCGGCATGTGCCTGACCATCGAACCGATGATCAACGCCGGCAAGCGGCATGTGCGCCTGCTGCCCGATGAATGGACCGTCGTGACCAAGGATCACAAGCTCTCTGCCCAATGGGAACACACCATCGCGGTCACCCCAACCGGCTATGAAGTGCTCACGTTGCGTAGCGACGAAAGCTTCCCCCGCTCATGAGTGAGGAAGCGGCGTCCCCCGTACAGTCGGCATACGGCCACCTGTTCCCGCATGGCGAACTGGCCGAACTTCCCTACCCGCAACTGCTGCCGGCCCTGCGCAGCACCCTGGCAGCCGCCAGCGCGGCCCTGGACGCCGAGTTCCGCAATGGCGCCGAGATTCGCGAACTGATCCATGCCCGTGCCTGGCTGGTGGACCAGGTGTTAATCCTCTGGTGGCAGGCGCAGCCCTTCCCAAAGGACGCCAACATCGCACTGCTGGCAGTGGGCGGTTACGGACGCGGCGAACTGCACCCGCAGTCCGACATCGACCTGCTGATACTCAGCGCAACACACCTGACCGAGGAAGAGGAACCGGCAGCCGAGGCGTTTCTCACCGGCCTGTGGGATCTCAAGCTGATCATCGGCCACGCCGTGCGTACAGTGGATGAATGCGTCGCACTGGCGCGGGAAGACATCACCATTGCCACCAACCTCATGGAATCCCGGGTCCTTACCGGATCCGCAGAACTCGGCGAACAACTGCAGGCGCTGACCGGCCCGGAACAGATCTGGCCGACCAACGAGTTCTTTTCTGCCAAGTGGCAGGAACAGAAAACCCGCCATCGCAAATACAACGACACCGAGTACAACCTGGAACCAAACATCAAGGGCGCACCCGGCGGCCTGCGCGACATCCAGACCGTGGGCTGGGTCGCCAAGCGGCACTTCAATGCCCAGTCCTTTGAAGACCTCGTGGAACTCGGCTTCCTCAATTTTCCGGAGTACCGGACCCTGCTCGAATGCCAGGACCTGCTCTGGCGGCTGCGCTACGCCCTGCACATGATTACCGAACGTCCCGAAGACCGGCTCCTGTTCGATCACCAGCGCTCACTGGCGGCGCTGTTCGGCCTGGAAGACAGCGAGGAAAGTCTCTCAGTCGAGAAACTGATGAAGGATTATTACCGGGCCGCGCAACAGGTCACCCACGTCAACGACCTGCTCCTGCAGCATTTTGACGAAGCCATCCTGCGCGCCGGTGAAACCGAGTTCATAGAACCGCTGAATGACCGCTTCCAGGTGCGCAACAGCTATATCGAGATCGTGGAACGGACCGTGTTCGACCGCTGCCCGTTCGCGCTGATCGAGGTGTTCGTGCTGCTGGCCCGAAACCCGCACATCCAGGGCGTGCGGGCGCAGACCGCCCGCATGATCCGCCTGCACAGCGAACGGATCGACGAGCGCATGCGCCACGACACGCTGTTCACCGCGCTGTTTCTCGAATTGCTGCGGGCGCCGGACTCGGCCGTGCAACTGCAGCGCATGCAGCGTTACGGACTACTGAGCAGCTGGCTCCCCGAATTTGGCGCGGTCATGGGGCGCATGCAGCACGACCTGTTCCACATCTATACCGTGGACGCCCACACCCTGCTGGTGGTGAAGAACATGCAGGAGCTCATGCGCCCGGAAGCACTGGAGCGCTTTCCGGAACCGGCGCGGGTCGCGCAAAGCCTGCCGCGCGCTGAACTGCTCTATATTGCCGGCCTGTTTCACGACATCGCCAAGGGGCGTGGTGGCGATCACTCGGAACTGGGCGCCAGCGATGTGCGCAGTTTTGCCGCCCGCATGCACCTGTCCGAACGCGAGGCCGACCT